>CAYRBI010000001.1:0-41190 GCA_964422415.1 uncultured bacterium
GGCTGAATCGACAGAGATAGGGCCTATTCAAGTTGACAAGTATGCGTATTGTCTGTATAACACTGTTCGACTAGTATAACATTGAGGTTATTGGGGTGATGAGCGAACGTACGTACGATGTCCCAGCAGTGCGCAAAGCAATCGGCCTGATCGAATTGTTGTGTGAGTCTTCACGCCCCTTGGGAATCACCGAGATCAGTCAACGGCTTGGCAGCAACAAGAACATGGTGTTCCGCCTGATCCGGACTCTGACAGATCTGGGGTGGGTGACAACGGACCAGGATGACAACCTGAAATATCGAATGACGCTGCAACCCTTCCAACTGGCCAGTATGCCGGTGGGCCGTCTGAGTGTTCATACAGCAGCCTTAAGACCACTCCGCCAGTTGTGGGAACAGACGGAGAAAAGCTGTTACCTGTGCATCCTGGACAACCGGCGGGCCCTTTGTGTAACGCACATGGAAGCCACCGGAGACCTTCGTTTTACTTGCCGTGTGGGGGGGCGTTATTACCTGCACTCCACGGCTCCAGGCAAGGTTCTCCTGGCTCATGCGGGTCTGGAGCTCCTTGCTCAATTGGGCCCAGACGATCTACCTGAGTTGACTTCCCACACCATAACTCATCCGGTTCTGCTTGGTGAACACCTTCAGGAAGTACGTGAGCAGGGGTATGCTCTGGATCTGATGGAAAATGCGGAAGGAGTCCTGTGCTTTGCGGTTCCCATTTTCAATTATGACAGTATGGTTGTGGGAGCGGTAGGGTTAAGCACTCTGACATTCCAATGCTCCAGGGACACCCTGATTTCCGAATTGGGTCCGCTGGTTTCCGAGGCTGGCAGAATGACCTCCCAGATACTGGGGGCGCCCGCCTTGTAAACACTCTTTGCCCACTCTGATTCGGTACAAGCAGAAAAAAGAGGTATCGTATGAAAACGGCTTCAATTCGACTGCTGGTGTTGTGTGTGATCATTCTCTTCCTCGCGGTACCGACCTGGACGGGAGGTGCTCAGGCTGGTGACAACTCGACTTCCCTGGGTGAGTTGAAGAGCCTCTTTGATTTTGAAAGCGGTACCCTCGACCAGTGGGAAATCATCTCGGGAAGTTTCGGGAAGATTGTGAGTGACCGGGCGGCTTTCCATAATGTGAACCAACCCTACAACAAACAGGGTGTCTATTTCCTATCAACATTAGAAACCCCCGATGGCTCTCCCAGTGACCTTTACACGGGTGAACTGAGATCGATGCCTTTCCGCCTGCACTCTCCACGAGTCTCTTTTCTGGTTGGGGGTGGACACAATGGCGCTTCTATCTCGATCTGTCAGGCGGATGGGACTGTCATCCGGACTGCCTCTGGCTCTAATTCAGAAACAATGAACAGAATCGAATGGGAACTGAATGATTGTGTTGGTCAGGAATTGTTCCTCAAGATCGTTGATACCAACCAGGGCAGTTGGGGCCATATCACCTTTGATGACTTCCGGGCCGATGCCACATTTGATCCTGAAACAACTATGCTATGGCAACGGAAACCGGTAGAGAAACACATCTCTCAACTTCATAATGAAGTCCGCTCTTTCCGGGATGCTGTGCTTGATCTGGCGGAGACTTTTCCCACCCGCTACCGTGACCCACATCAGCAGTTGATCCAGGAACTCAACAGTTTTGAAAGCAGTTTCCAAGAACTCGCAAAACGTGCCCTAGCGGGTGATCCTCAAGCAGTAACGGAAACGGACACTCTGGTTCATACTCTACTAGAGAAGAAAGATCGAGCTTTACTGGACAATCCACTCCTGCGGGATCAACCGTTGCTCTTTGTTTCACGCAAACAGTACCCCCCCGACCACCACAATACAGAAACCCTGTTCCTGAAAGGGGAGATCAATGAAGCCTCTTACACCCCGCCTGGAAAGATAAAGATCCTCCATCCTGAAACAGGTGAGATAACCACACTCGTGGATGCGGGCGGGACAGGGATTACGCGTGATCCGGAGATATCCTGGGATGGTAAGCGGGTTCTCTTTTCGATGCGTAAAAGCAAGGATGAAGATTACAATATTTATGAAATTGATGTGACGGGCGCTGGCTTTCACCGGTTGACTTCCCTTCCCGGTGTTTCCGACATCGATCCAGTCTATCTGCCGGATGGGCGGATTATCATGAGCTCCACCCGTGATCCGAAATACTGCATGTGTAACCGTCACATCATGGCTAATCTGTATTGCATGGATGGGGATGGCGCGAATATTCACCAGATCAGCAAGAACACTCTGTTCGATGGACAAAGCAGTGTGATGCAGGATGGACGGATCCTCTACAACCGCTGGGAGTATGTGGACCGTAACTTTGGGGATGCCCAAGGACTCTGGACAGTCAATCCGGATGGAACCCAGCACTCGGTCTTTTATGGCAACAATACCTCATCACCAGCGGGGATACTTAATGCTCGTGAGATTCCCGGCAGCCATCAGGTGGTGTGCATCTTTGTGGCCTGTCACGACCGTCCCTGGGGCTCAATGGCCATCATTGATCGAGACAAGGGTGTGGATGGCCGTGATCCGGTGGTGAGGATCTGGCCGCCAGAGTCCATTGAACTAATCCATGTCGAAGGCTGGGACCCGGATCTTTATAAATCCGTGCGCCCACGTTATGAAGATCCCTTCCCCCTGGCTGATCCTCTGACCAATGCCGGCGCTGGAAAGTACTTTTTATGTGCACGTACCCTTGAAGGGGAAACGGAGCAAACCGGTATTTATCTCGTGGATGTTTTTGGTAATGAGGTGCTGGTGCACCAGGAAGGCGATGGCATGGGTTGTTTCGATCCCATGCCGGTCATCTCACATTCACCTCAAAAGAGAGATGATCTTTCAGTATCCCCAGCTAGCCTCCCTCTGATGAGACCGGATTTGGTCAGTGTCGAAAACAAGAACGGCAGTTTTTATATTCAGGATGTCTATGAAGGCCAAAACATGCAGGGGGTTGAGCGCGGCGAGGTGAAGTTTCTTCGCGTAGTGGAAACTCCTGAAAAACAAAATTTCACCAATGCCATCAACTGGAACGGCCAGGGAGCTCAATTTCCAGCCATCAATTGGCTGAGTTTCGAGACCAAAAAGATACATGGTACGGTCCCAGTGGAAGAAGATGGCTCCGCCTACTTTGAAGCCCCCCCTAATCATTTCCTTTATTTCCAATTACTTGATGGCAAAGGGAAAATGATTCAATCGATGCGGTCGGGAACGGTGATTCAACCGGGGGAGGTACAGGGTTGCATCGGATGCCATGAAGATCGCAGCCGGACACCTTTACACACCCTGACAAAATGCCTTGCATTGGAACGGCCGCCTTCACCGATGGGACAAGGCTATGGTGTGGGAAGAGAATTCAGCTACCTCTCGGAGGTTCAACCAGTCTTTGACAAACACTGCATGAACTGCCATGACATCGGTGGGAAGGCATCCAGTCTTGTCACCCTAGCAGGAGATAAAGAAGTTGTCTTCAATTTCTCCTATTCGGAACTGTGGGCAAAACGATTGATCACAGTCACAGGGGGCGGGATCTCGGAACTCCAGAAGGCGAAATCCTGGGGATCCCATGCCAGCCGCTTGACCAAATGCCTTGAGGGGCATCATGACGTTCAACTGACAGAGGAAGAAAAACAGAGGGTCTACACCTGGATCGACCTGAACGGCATCTACTACGGCACATACGATAGCGTTTATGTTGAAAATCCAACCGGCCGTTGTCCTCTTTCGGAAATGCAGATGAACCGGCTAGGCGAACTCTGCCAATTCAACCCGAGGACTCTTTACGAAAACTCGACACACCCAGGAGCCCTGGTCAGTTTCGACCGGCCGGAATTGAGTCCCTGCCTGAAATCCCTTGATGTCAATTCACCGGGTTATCAAGAGGCACTCGCGCTCATTCAACTAGGAAAAGAGAACCTGGCCAAGAAACCCCGTGCGGATATGCCCGGATTTGTGCCAGCCCCCATCGATCAGCGGCGCCATGCTAAATACATGGCGCTGAGAGATGTGGAAGATGCCTATCGAAAAGCGATTCTCGAAGGACGTAAAGCCTACGATGCGGACATGTTTGGAATACTGGAGAAAGGAATGACCCCATGAAACTCCGATTCAGTATTTTTCTTTTTTTACTCTCACTTTGGGTGTCTCCCGGAGGTATCCTCACCGCCCAAGTAGCCCCATCCGATCCCTATCCAGTCATCAATCTGCCGGGTTCTCCCACCTATGACGACATACTGGATTGGGCATTCCGTTGGGAGTTTCAGACCTGGTCACGAATCTCGCCCGATGACCCCATCTCCCCGGTGCGATTGAATAAACCTGCCATCCCAGGTGGTGATTCCTATTGGCCCGCACTAGTCCAGATGGACCCCTTGTCCCGTGCTCTCAAACAAATGGAGGACATGATTGAACGGCTCACCCACAAAGGGGTGGATGTGTCTGATGAACGGGAGGTACTTCAAGACCTGCGTGGGCAAGCTGAAAAACTAAAGGCCACTGAGCCGCCTAACCCACCAGCGGTGGAACAGCTTTATGTGGCCATCCGCCATGCCAAACGCAATCTCATGCTCCATGATCCAGACCTTGCCTCCCTCCAGAAAATCCTCTTCGTCAAACGCTTCCCCTATGAGCCATCCCACAACTACAGCGATCATCTGGACAGTAAGTTTATCGGTGGAGGGGGGATTTGTGTTCTGGAGATTCCTATCGATGAGGGGCGGTTATATCCGGAACAGGGGCATTTAACCGAGCTTTATGACGCTGGAAATGGCATCCCACGCGACCCAGTGGCGGATTATGATGCCAAAACAATCTACTTCGCCTACCGCCCAGCCGGTCAGGTAGAGCATGTATATTGGAACCTGATAAGAATGAATGTGGATGGGACGGGACTAAAGCAACTCACCAGCGGCCCCTTCCATGACTACTATCCCTGTCCCTTGCCTGATGGCGATCTGAGCTTTGTCTCCACACGCATTGGATGCCGCTTTCTGTGTTGGGTTCCACGAGCCTTTGCTCTCTACCGGATGAACCTTGCCAGCGGGGAAATGAATCGCCTCTCGGATGCCAACCTGACCGAGTGGTCGCCCACGATCATGCGTGACGGCCGTATCCTCTGGACACGCTCCGAGTACCTGGATAAAGGCGCTAACTTTGGACACACACTCTGGGCAGTCCGCCCTGATGGAACTCATCCGGAGCTGGTTTATGGCAACGACACCAAGAACTGCATGTTGAACGCGCATGAAATGCCCGGCACGAATGAAATCGTTTCGGTCATGATCTCGCATTTCGGAGATTTCAATGGCCCCATCGGTCTGATCGACCCGGAGCAAGGCCGTTTCAATCCCGATGCGGTCACCAACATCACCCCCGATGTGGGCTATGGATACGATTGCCACTGGAGTCCATTGGGCAACAAGATTGGATCCTGGCCAGACCGCCGTTGTTTCCGTGACCCGGTCCCCATCTCATCTGACTACATCCTTGTGAGCCACTCTCCCTCCGGTGACTGGAACAGCCCCTCCCACCTCTTCGGCCTCTATGTGATTGACCGCTATGGGAACCGTGAGCTGTTGTACCTGGATCCACATATTGGTTGCATGAGTCCGACACCCCTGCAGCCACGTCTACGGCCACCCGTTCTGGCCTCATCTTTACCTTCCAACTCAGAACCAGATGGAAAGGGTGAATTCATCCTGAGCGATGTCTACGCAGGACTTGGTCCCATCGTTCCCCGTGGCAGCATCAAGTACCTGCGCATCTGTGAAGAACTTAAAGACTATGCTGAAGAGACGGCAGATGGCCGTCTCCGGGAGTCTTTTTGGAACTTCACCGATTTTTATGCTTCACCCATCTTTTCTCCATTGAACGGCTGGCCAGGTTCGGATGGGAAGCCGGATGTCATCGGACCCTATGGCTGGCCGCCTTACGAGGCCAAAGGAGTAGAGGGTCTTGTGCCGGTCGAAACGGATGGATCCTCACGATTCTTGGCTCCCGCGGGCAAGGTGCTGTATTTCCAAGCGCTGGATGCCAATCTGAATGAAATTCAACGGATGCGTAGTGTGGTACAAATTAAGGCCGGGGAGTTACGCTCCTGCATCGGCTGTCATGAGGACCGGCAACAGACTCCCGCCAACAAAACCATTCTGGCGATGAACCATCCGCCCACATCAGCAGAATCTCCCCCGTGGGGTAAAGGCGCCTTCGGCTATCCCGGTCATGTACAACCCATCTTTGATCGTAAATGTGTCTCCTGCCACGGTCCATCGCATGAAAAGGGTGTGGACCTGTCGGCAACACCAGATGATTTCACGGTTCCAGCCTCCTACCGTACGCTCATCACCAAGGGACTGGTCCATTATACAGACTGTAACTGGGGCATGGCACACTCCAAGAACGATCCCATGACCTTTGGTGTCTTGAAGAGCCGGTTAATTCAAGTGCTTGAATCAGGACACCACGATGTACAGCTGAGCCCGGATGAGATGCACGCCATCAAGTGTTGGATCGACCTGAACTGTCCGCTTTGGCCGGACTACATGGAGCGCAAGGATCGTTCCGCCAACCTCAAAGCCGCATCGGCGCAGTCCTCTCCGATTGAAAGGTGAATCAGATGAAACATAATAAGTCACTCTCTCCATCCTTGCTCGCGTTGTTTATCTTTGCATATATGATGTTGGGAGTCAGTTCATGGTCCGGAATTTCCCCTTCCCCCTCAGCGTTGGTGTCCAACAAGATGGGAACCAGGCTCTATGTGGCTGAAACAGGATCCAGCCAGGTGGCTGTTGTTGACATGACCAAAGGTGTTGTCGAGAACCACATCCTGCTTCCCCAAGCGCCGACCGGATTGGTTCTTGGGAAAGACGAAACCCAACTCTATGTCACCGGAGATGGTCCCAAAGGAACACTGATGACAGTTGACCTGGAGAAAAAACAGGTCACCAATTCGCTCCCCGTGGGCCATACCCCGGTGTCCCCCGTGCTATCGCCCGATGGAGGGTTAATGTACATCTGCAACCGGTTTGAGAATTGTGTAGTGGTGGTGGATCTAGCCCAGAAATCAGTGGTGAGTTCGATACCGGTAAAACGGGAACCGGTGGCGTGTGGTTTATCACCAGATGGGAAAATGCTCTTTGTGGCAAATCTTCTTCCCGTGGGTTCGGCGGATCAAAATGATATTGCAGCGGAAGTTGAGGTGATCGATACAGCCGCGCGGAGTGTGGTCAAATCCATCCGCCTCCCGAATGGGTCCACCAGTCTGCGCGGTTTGTGTGTATCACCAGATGGCAAGCATGTTTATGTGACGCATATTCTGGCCCGTTACACGATGCCGACCACGCAACTCGAGCGGGGGTGGATGAATACCAACGCCCTGAGTGTGATTGATGCCGTAAAAATGACTCTTGTGAACACGGTTCTATTGGATGACCTGACCGCGGGAGCAGCTAATCCCTGGGGTGTCGTATGCTCACCAGACGGAAGCAAACTCGTTGTGACCCATGCGGGAACCCATGAGGTCAGCATTATCAACCAGAACGGTCTGCTTGATAAACTAGATAAAGTTGCCCACGGCGCTGCCGGCAAGGCCACCTTGAAAGTGGAAGATGTCCCCAACACTCTTGCTTTTCTGGGAACACTCCGTAAGCGCATCGGGTTGCAGGTCTTCGGCCCTCGCGCTTGTACACTCGCTGGTTCAAGTTTGGTTGTCACGGGTTACTTCAGCGATAACCTGGAGGTCTTGGACTTGGCGGAAAATGGGACAGCTGAACACAGACAAATCCCACTCAGTCAGAGTGAGCGCATGAGTGAAGTACGTGAGGGAGAGATGCTGTTTAATGATGCACGCCTCTGCTTCCAACAATGGCAAAGCTGTGCCTCCTGCCATCCCGATGGCCGCGCGGATGGTTTGAACTGGGACTTGCTCAATGATGGCCTGGGAAACCCCAAAAACACCAAAAGTCTGCTTGGCTCACATGCAACCCCACCCGTGATGATTACCGGCATCCGTCCCAATGCCGAAGCAGCCGTCCGCTCTGGTATCAAATACATCCAGTTCACCACACCTCAAGAAGATGATGCTAAGGCCATCGACACATACTTGAAATCGTTGGAACCTATCGAGAGTCCTTTTCCCCAGAATGAAACGGTACAACAGGGGAAGATGGTTTACGAGAAAGCTGAATGTGCCAAATGTCATTCCGGGCTGCACCTGACCAACCTGAAAAAATACAACGTTGGAACCGGACTGGGGCATCAAGCTGACATGGAGTTTGACACTCCGACACTTGTTGAAATCTGGCGGACCGCGCCCTATCTGTACGATGGGAGGGTGTCCACCCTTGAGGATGTAGCTGGCAAGTTCAACCCCGAAGATAAACATGGTAAAACCCGTCAACTGACCGAAGATGAACGCCGCGATTTATTGGCTTATCTTCTGTCCCTGTAACCCGAGGTGAATGGTGAAGAATATCAGAGATACGCTTGTGGAATCAGGGACCTGTGTGGAACGTCAAACTTTTCCCGGCATGGTGGTATCACGGGTATGCCAAGGTTGCCTCGAGGAGGTATTCATCTCCGCCTGGGCAATGGAGGGCGAGACTCACAGGGATGTATTCGAAAGAGTGTCCCGTGTGATCAGTGACAGTGACGCCACAGTGGTGTGCCAGGAAGTTTTTGGTTTCCGTGCATCAGATGGGGGATCCGCGGCTTTGCGGGAAATGATGGGAGATGTGAGTTGGCCGGTCACCTGGTTGGATGGTGCACCGGTATCGGCTTGTGCCGGTACGGAGGTCTGGTCAGTAAGATCGGCTTGTGTCCAACCCATCGAGCGGAACGGAATTGTACTGGGTAGCATTTTCGACATTGGTGAGAGCCGGATATGCAGACTCGGCGGTCTGATTCCTCCTGACCGTACAGCCAGTCCCAGCAAGCAGACCCAGGCGGTCTTCGATCTCATGGAAGAATGTCTGGACACAATTGGAATGAACTTCAGCCATGTCATCCGCACATGGTTTCATAACCATGACATCCTTTCCTGGTATGGAGATTTCAACAAGCAACGTACCAATTTCTTCCACAAGAAAGGTGTGTTCCAGGGACTGGTTCCCGCTAGCACTGGTGTATCAGGCGATAACACTCATGGAGCCGCCCTGACGGCAGGACTTCTAGCTGTCCATACACCAGCCTCGACAATCAAGATGGAGGCACTGCCCTCCCCGCTTCAATGTCCGGCTTTGGATTACGGAAGTTCCTTCAGCCGTGCGGTTGCCTTGCAGTACCAAGGACATCAGCGTGTTTTTGTATCCGGAACTGCGAGTATTGGCCCCGATGGTCACATAGCGTATCCGGATGATATTGCCGGACAGATCCAATTAACTCTTGATGTTGTCCACGCTATCCTCACATTACGAGACCTTTCATGGTCCGATGTGGTGCGGGGCATTGCTTATATCAAGCATCCCGGGCATGTCGAAGTCTCCAAAAGAATTCTCGCGTCAACAGGCTTGATGGATTTCCCACTGATATATACCCAGACTGATCTCTGTTATAAGGATCTACTCTTTGAGATGGAAATTGATGCCATTGGTCTGGCGAGGGGCACCAATGAGTGAGTTTCCCATTATATCCAAATCCATCTTGGGGATATCCCTTCTTGAAACGCCAGAAGCTTAACAGTCCGTTGAAAAACTCGTATTTCTGTTGGCACCATGGATTCCCGCCTTCGCGGGAATGATGATTTCCAAGGGATTTCGCATATTCTGTCATTCCCGCGAAAGCGGGAATCCACGGTCACACTCTTTTTCAACAGGCTGTTAGTCCCACGAGGATCTTATTATGTCCTTTGGTGTCTCCCGGATTCCGGTCACACCCCATCATGAGAATGAGGTCAGAACTTACCGCAGGCTCAGGGTAGAAATACCACACCCGATGAAGCTGGTAGGAACGAGCCAAAAGAAAACTCACAGCCTCCTCCAATCCGGAAAAGGCCTACTCGCAATATATTCAATGGGACCAGTGAAATAGAGCTCACCTCTTCCCGATTCCCCTCCCTCATTCATGGCGGACTGGTGTCAACCGCAGACAGTATCTGTATGGCAAGATCCAGGGCTGTGCCAGTTAAAACACCCGATTCCAATCTTTTTTCATATCCACAACAGTCCATCCCTTTGCTTTGGCTTCTTCGAGACCCTTTTCGAGACGTCCTATAAGAGATTCGCGGTCATAGGCCCATTCACGATCGGCATCGTTATGATGGACATACAGACAGAAACGTGGTCCTTCGCCAGCAGCAGTCCATTGGAGCATCGGCAGATCACCATCCGAGTTACCGAATGCTGCAATGGGCCGCCGTCCAATGTGTTGCTCAATTCCAAGAGGTTTTGTGATCTTGTCATCGATGAAGTTCAACTCCGGTAAACGTACAATGACAGGTTTGCCGCCGCGCATTTCGAATTCTGTTTTTATCGTACTACCGATAATCTGCTCAGGAGGAATACCATATACTTTCTCTGTCCATGGACGCATAAACTCAAGGCTGCCGCCGGAGACAATAAAGGGTTTGAATCCATTCGCCCGTAGATACGCAAGGAGTTCCATCATTGGTTGATAAACCATCTCAGTGTACAGCCGGCCAGTTTTGGGATGCTTGGCAGTGGTGATCCAGCCGCTGACAATTATCTCGAATTCTTCCGTTGTCATTCCAGCGTTTATGTTCATCGAGAGCTTGAGCATTCCCTCTACTCCCCCCTTCAAGACCGTTTGCTGATCTCCCTTTAGGATGGCCTTGTAGGGTTGTTGGTCCTTCCACTCAGGGTGTTGGGGAGCTAAGGCCTTCACGCGGTCAAATGCGAAGAAGAGTTGGAAATACATGGGCTGTTCTGCCCAAAGCGTACCATCATTATCGAAAACCGCGATCCGCTCGGGAACTGGGATAAAGTCCGTTGAACCCTCCTTGGTGACTTTCTCTACAAAAGTGAAGATGGACTCCTTGGCCTGGCCATCATTCCACGAAGGCAGCGGATCAGTGGCAAAAGAGTTTGCGCAAATGAGAAGCATTACACTACTAATCCCAACAGCGGTAAGATTATGTAAGCAGATGGAATTCATGACCCGTGCTTTCCTTTTCCTTGATTAATTTTTTTAGGCCCTTCATCTTATAGTGAAGGGTTGAAATTTATAGTATATCATACCTCAATTTGAGGCATTCTGCACATACTCTCCGCAGTTTTAATGGAAATTGATATCAATCAGTGTCAAATCATCCTCAATCTGGACTGAGTTGGAATAAGTCAGAAGCTCCTTTTCCAAGACGTTGACATCGATATCTTCATCGGGATATCCTAAATCCTGTAGTATCCGGGCAAAACCCTCAACACCGAGCATCACGCCTTCTGCATTATGGATTTCATAGGCTCCATCGCTGAAGATCAACAGCCTGTCTCCTTGATCGAATTGTACTGTCTTCGTTTGGTAGGAAATATTCTCCATGATACCAAAAGGAAAGCTTGATGAAGACAATTCTTCCCAAGCTCCATTCGACCTAAAAACCAATACAGGCGGTCCTCCGGCGGTTGTCAAGTGAAGCACCCTCTGCTCAGCATCAATCAACCCACAGATAGCAGTTGCGAAAGAAGAATCCTTGACCACTTTTTTGAGTTCATTGTTCATCGTAGTGGCAAATAGTCCCTGTTCCGTTAATTGACTACAATGTCTAGCCCACAAAGAGCTCAGGTGCATTGTGTATAGCGCTGCCGCCATTCCATGCCCAGTGACATCCGCAAGCAAGAAACCATATCGTGAAGGATCCAATTGCCGGATGGCGTAGTAATCACCCCCCACGAAATCATGCGGTGAATATAGAGTTTTAAAACTGATGCGCGGATCATCCGGTAGACTATGCTCAAGAGACATTTTCTGAATAGTTTGGGCTCTTGTCAGATCAGCCAGTAGTTCAGATGCCTCCTGGAAGGCCTCAACACCACCGATTATTTCACCCTTGTCATCGATGATGGGAGCAACTGAAACCTGCATGGGTACCCGTTCTCCATTCCTTGCTTGGGCAAAAACAATTATGGGTACTCTGCTTGATTCTCCGGTGACCATGGACCGATGCAATGGGCAGAATTCCTCTCCGCAGAGTAAGTGTCCATCTTTATCAATATGACAGAGAATGTTTTCCAGGCATTGGTGTCCGATAACATCGCTTTCCCTCCAGCCGGTTATCTTTTCTGCCGATTTACTCCAGAAAACAATCCGGCGGTTCTTGTCACACACATAAACTCCCTCATTAAGGGAATTAAAAATAGTAGTTGACAAAGTCAGCGGGTTAACCATAGTCATGACTCCTTAATGTTGTCATTATGACATGAGGTATCGACTCTTTCAAATAGTATAATACCAGATTTCATTGCATGAATAGGGGATATTTTTTTTCTTGCCGGATACTATAATTCTGGTAGGTTTGATACTTTCTGCTTCGTTCATTATTAATTACTGCATAAATATTTGAAGGTTTCAGTATGTGCGATCTATGTTTCACTAAGCTAATTCACTTTTTCTTCCTTCGATCCATCCTGGCAAGGTTCTCTATCAAGGTCGCCTTGATTATCCACGCTAAAAATGACATCGATATACTACAATTATTTACTGTTCTCCTCATTACTGTTGAGGACTTCATGGACCTTATCACATTGGCTCCTGTGAGGTTTTCAACTTAATACGAAGGTACGGGATCCTCGTCTATGAGGTTTATTGATATGTTTCATGATAAAGGCAAGCCTCAGATTTAATTTCTCTTTTATGAGAGGAATATCGATCATCGATTTCTCTTAAGTGGTACTCTTCTGTTTATGCAGATCCTGGTATTCCAGTTGATCGTTTCTCCTGGAGCTCAAGCGCAAGTTCTGGGCAAATGCCCATGACAACCTGGTCGAGAGGTGCCGTCTGTGGGAAATCTATGACGCGGCGCTGACAAATCAGAACAACAGTCCCGGTGTCCAACAATACAACATCCACTATTGCAACAACTTGATCTGGAACTGTGAATATTCATTTGAGTATTGGAACCGTCCCACTACTTCGAACACGCATCACATCTATTTCGAGAACAATACCTGCATTAACGCGGGTCTGGGATGGGGACATGCTCAACGTCCGGATCCAAGCGGGAGACATCTCTGTTTTTACGACAGTGATGCAACCGCCACTGACATCTATATTCGGAACAATATTTTCTTTGAAGCAAAGGCGAATGCTCTCTACGCTCCACAATGGCCTGCTGAATCGATCGCAGCATTGCATATGGATAACAACTGCTGGTATCAATCCATTGGCGACATGGTGTCGATCAACGGCAATCACTACACGATGAGTATGTTTTCAGCCTACCAGACGGAATGGAAGCAGGAACGACACTCCCTGACCGCTAATCCGCTGCTTGAAGATGCCAACGGTACGGATTTCCATCTCACTGCCGCGTCGCCTTGCATTGATGCCGGAACAGACACTGAAATACGGAAGACTTTGATCGCCATCCCAGGCCAGTCGACAGCGTTGGAATCGGGACAGAAAATAAAGATCTATCGTTCGATATTGGAGCGTATGAGTTTATTCTATCCCCTTCATCCACCCCAACTCACACTCCCAAGCCCTGAAACACGGCCATCGCCATATGGACATTCTCTCCAACCCGGTCTTTCAGCCATGTTTGTGCAAGTCAGGACAGATGAACAAAGGATCCGTACTTTCCGCTAGCCTTCCCCCTTTAGTTCTTACTCAAAACATAACTATACGGAGCTGCTTGGTTTGTCTCCCCTTCTTTCATTGCTGGTTGGTTGACCACACCCCTCGATATGTTCAATGTGGGTGAGTTTCACTGGGGAGGAATCCTGTACTTAATCCCCTTTACCTGTGGTGGTGTCCCAGAAGACGTAATGTTTTGACTCACACGGAATTCCTCCTATAGTATACGGTCATAGTCTGTCTTCGGCAGTGTAATGGGACGGCAAGACGGATAGATACCACAAGCCAAATTGAATCGAACGATAGCAGGAGAAAGGTAATAACAACCAATGAACCAACCAATTCGTATCATGCCATGTCTTGACATGCAGAACGGGCGCGTCGTCAAAGGCGTTCATTTTGTTGACATTCGTGATGCCGGCGATCCGGTTGAATGCGCACAGGCCTATTGCCGTAAAGGTGCGGATGAACTGGCGATGCTGGATATCACTGCCACGGTGGAAGGCAGAGCGACCATGCTTAACGTGGTTAAGCGCGTCGCTGAAGTCACGGTTGTGCCGTTTACAGTTGGCGGAGGAATATCCGATGTTAAAATGGCCCAGGCCGTGCTGGAAGCAGGAGCAAATAAAGTCTCAATCAGCAGCGCCGCCTTCCGGAAGCCCGAATTAGTCCCTGAATTGATCAAAGAATTCGGCGCTGGAAAAGTGACGGTGGCTATCGATGTGGACCAGAACGGTGCGATGCCCTCAGGTTATGAAGTCTATATCGATGGTGGACGTACTGCCACGGGAGCAGATGCAGTCGAATGGGCAAAACGTGTGGACGGCTACGGTGTCCAGGTAATCCTTCCTACCAGCAAAGCCGGCGATGGCGCGCGGACAGGATATGATCTACCAGTGATCAAGGCCATCAAGGATGCTGTCTCGGCAGAGGTAGTGGCCTCGGGTGGAGCTGGGATATTGGAGCATTTCCTGGAGGCGGTACAGGCGGGTGCTACAATCTTGCTTGCAGCTTCGATATTCCATTTTGGAATCATTGAAATCAGCGAACTGAAAGAGTATCTCCGTGGTCAAGGCGTTCCTGTTCGTTGAGTCTATTATTCCAACAGAAGAAGACTGAACGGGGAGAAGAGGAGAGAAAAGCGCGAAATCCCCAATAAAACCGTGGTTTTTTTGGTACGCCCGGCAGGACTTGAACCTGCGACCAACGGTTTAGGAAACCGCTGCTCTATCCGAGCTGAGCTACGGGCGCACGGACGTAGAGAAGTTTGTCACAGCCTCCAGTCAATTCAAAGGGTTCTAGAGGACGGTCAGGTACCCATGCACGAGTGCATCCTGGCCGCTCTGTGAGATAGTCACACCAGTCAGGCGACGAGCATCGGCCATGGCGGAGACCACATTCGACCCCGGAATGGGGGAGAGCGCCTCGGAATCCGCCATGATCTTCGGGGCTACGAACACATAGACCTCATCCACCAGATCCGCATCCACAAATCCGGCTAGTGTGTGCGCCCCTCCCTCCACCATCAGACTATCAATATCGCGCTGGTGGAGCAGGTCCATCAACTCAAGAAGGACCGGCCTTGTTCCTGGAAGGATCACCCCCTCAACCTGAGCGGGCTCCGGGAGAGATCCCTGCCACCGTTTGCCAGACATCACATGCAAGACAGGAGTCTGAGCAGAGGTCTCCGCCAACTGGCACTTCGAAGGAAGCGGTCCCACCCCGCCAAGGACAATCCGGAGGGGCTGACATGGCGGTGGACCGGAGACGGTACGGCAGATCAGAAGGGGATTATCCACCATCAAGGTCCGGTACCCCACCAGGATCGCACGGTTACGGCGGCGGATCTCCTGCACCACCTGGCGGGACTCCTTACCACTGATCCACTTGCTGTCGCCGGTGGAGGTGGAAATACGTCCATCCAGGGTCATCGCGTATTTGACAGTCACCCAAGGGCGCTGGCGAAGGACATTCGAAAGGAAGGGAAAGTTCAGTCTCCGAGCCTCTTCCTCGCAGACCCCCACCTCAACCGTGATCCCCTTCTCCCGCAAAACCTTGAACGAATATCCATCGACAACCGGATTGGGATCCTGCATGGCAGCTACCACACGGGTCACGCCAGACTCGATAACACGGTCCAGACAGGGGGGGGTGCGTCCCTGATGAGAGCAGGGTTCTAGGGTGACATACAGTGTAGCCGCACGCGCGCGTTCTCCAGCCAAATCGAGCGCAATCCGTTCGGCATGGGCCTCGCCACAGCGGACATGGTAGCCCTCGGCGATGATCTCCTCACCCTGGCACACCACCGCGCCAACCATCGGATTCGGCGAAGTCCACCCCACTCCGCGCCCAGCCAGTTCCAGCGCACGGCGCATCATGCGGATATCGAATTCGCTGGTCATAGGATCTTCAGGAGAAACTCACGAACCTGTGAAAGAGCCTGGCCACGGTGACTGATGCGGTGCTTCTCCTCTGGGGTGAGTTCGGCCATCGAACAGTTCATTCCCTCTGGTTGGAAGACGGGGTCATAGCCAAAGCCATGCGAGCCACGTGGCGAGTTGAGAATGTTCCCCTCACACCTTCCCTGTGTTTGAAACAGAACTTTGCCATCACCATACAGGGTCGCGCAACAAATGAACCGCGCGTGACGGTGGCCCTCAGGAATTCCCATCAAGTTCTCCAACAGGAACTGGTTACGGGAGGGATCATCATCAAGTCCGCCATATCGCGCTGAGTACACACCCGGCGCGCCATCCAGGGCATCGACCGCCAGGCCAGAGTCATCCGCCACGGTCCACTCGCCGGTAAACTGGCTGACCTCACTGGCTTTCTTTTCGGAATTGGCTGCAAAGGTACCGCCATCCTCCTCGACCTCCGGGCAGTCCGGGTAGTCATCGAGGCTGACCACTTCATAGGGGAGACCCGCTAAGAGTGCAGCGAGCTCCTTGGCCTTTTTCTTGTTACGGCTGGCGAGGAGGATTTTTTTCAAGATAGAGCTTCTCTCTTGGTTTCTGGGATTGGGTTATGGAGCAAAACCGTTGATTGATACAGCTATGGCAAACAGTATATGACCCATAAAGGGGAGCAACAACAGAGTCAGAAAAAACAAACACATCAGAACTACACCTATAATCTTCAAGAAGGACTTGTCTCTGTCCGTCATAGCGATGTCTCCTCACTCCAAAATAGAGACGCTTGAAATTCGTGGTTAAACTAAATTGGCTACGGTGGCGCGGATAAGTGAGATCAGGCTGGCCGGATAGGTTCCCATCCAGAGAACAATTAAAGCGACCATGGAAAGGATCATGCTGCCTGTCAACGCGAGGGCTGGCATTGAAGACCGTTCAATACTCTCCTCCGGGCGTTGATACATCGCGGATACGATCCGGAGGTAATAGAACAATCCAATGGCGCTGTTGATGACCACGGCGGTGAGAAGTATCCAGGCGCTATTCTCCACACCAGCGGCGAGGATATAGAACTTCCCGACAAAACCAGCGGTCAGCGGAACCCCCGCCAGTGAAAGGAGCACAGCCGCGAAGATCCCGGCCAGGAGCGGACGCCGCCAGAAGAGACCGGTGTAGTCTTCGATCATCTCCGGCTCGCCATCCTTGTCAGCCAGCACGGCGATGATCCCAAAGGTTCCCAGACTCGTGAAAATATATGCCACCAGATAGTATGTAGCGGCCTCAACCGCATAAGTCCCGCCGCACAGAAACGCGACGATCAAGTAACCAAAGTGCGCGATGGAAGAGTAGGCCAGGATCCGCTTCACATTCAATTGAAGCAGAGCCATCAAATTCCCGGTAAACATTGAGGCCACCGCAATCACGCTGAGGATGATTACCAGCGAACGGGGCATCGCGCCACCCGCGAGCACATAGAAACGCAGGAGGACAGCGGTCATGGCTCCCTTGGAGACAGTGGCGACATAGGCGGTCACAGGAGCGGGCGCACCCTCATAGACATCCGGGGTCCACAGGTGGAAGGGGACCAGCGCGAGTTTGAAACCCACCGCCACGGACATCATGGCCATCCCCGCGAGAAGGACACCCTCACGGAGATCCTCGGTCTTCAACGCGGACAAAACCTTGCCGTATTCCATGCTGCCGGTCTCGGCATAGATCAATGCCATACCGAAGAGGAGGAAGGCACTGGAAACACCCGCGAGAACGAGATACTTCACAGCCGCTTCGATAGAGCGCCGCCGTGTGCGGGTATATCCCACCATGGCATAGAGCGGAACGGTTAAGAGCTCCAAACCAATAAATAAGGAGACGAAGTTTGTGCTGCCCACCAGCACAATCCCTCCCAGGGTGGCCATCAGCAGCAGCATGTAGAACTCATCGCGTCCGCCGGAACGTTGCTCCAGGTACCCATACGCAAGCACCGCTACGATCAGACTCGCGAGGAAGAGCAGTCCCATGAAGAACAGCCCGAAACCATCGATCAGATAGAGGGGGGTGACATAACGCGGGGTGACAGTTACCAGCATGGGCAGGGCCGCAAGCGAAGCAGCCAGGCCAGTCACGGTTAATCCCGCCGCAAGGGCATTATCCCGCCGGAAGGCAGTCACCAGCATCACCAGCACGGTGAAGGTTGAAGGGAGGATGATGGGAAGGAGAGCCACGAAGTCTGCCTGGGACACCGGTTATCTCCTTGAGTCCGTGGTGGAAGTAAATTGCGTCGTTGTCTGTTGGAGAGCCTTGATCGCGGGAGCGGCGGTCCGGATCACCGGCTGGGGATAGACTCCCAGGCCCACTAGCCCAATCACGAAAGCGCCCACAAGAACGAGTTCGCGAGGGCATAGATCCATCAGAACACCCTTGCGTGTGGAGGTTCCAAAGAAGGCCCCACGCATGAACCAGAGGGAGTAGATGGTGGCAGCCACCAAACCAAGCGAGGCAAAGATGGTGGCGGTCAGGCTGGCCTGATACAGCCCCACGAGGATCAGGAATTCGGCGACAAAGTTCCCCAGGCCAGGCAATCCGAGCGAGGCCATGGCGAAGAACATCCCGGTCACCCCGAAACGTGGCAGGAGTGTCCACAGTCCACCCATTTGCCCCATTTCACGGGTATGGATGCGCTCATACAGGGCTCCCACGAGCATGAATTGAGCGCCCGCCGAGAGACCATGGCAAATCATCTGCATGACCACTCCCTGCAGAGCGAACTCATTCCAGGAGAAGACCCCCAGGAGTACAAATCCCATATGGCTGATGCTCGTGTAGGCCACCAAACGCTTGAGGTCGCTCTGCGCGAAAGCCAGGCTGGCGCCATAAATCACCCCGGCTACACCCAGAAACATCGCATAAGGGGTAAAGACATGCACAGCCTCTGGAAAGAGCGGGACGACGAAGCGCAGGAGACCATACGCGCCAGTTTTCAACAGCACTCCCGCAAGGATAATACTACCAGCCGTGGGTGCCTCGGTGTGAGCATCCGGCAACCAATTATGGAAGGGGAAGGCCGGCAGTTTCACGGTAAAGGCGATGAAAAAGCCCAACATGACCAGCATACCGCTTGTTGGACCGAAGGTTGTCCCGAGCAGTTGGGAGTAATCGAAGGTCAGCTCCCCTGTTGTGGCATGGGTAAAAGCCAGAAAGAGGATCGAAAGCAGCATCAACATGCCGCTGGCCTGAGTGAAAATGAAGAACTTCACCGCCGCATACTGACGGTTCTCATGCCCCCAGATGCCAATCAGGAGGTACATCGGAACCAGCATGACCTCCCAGAAAAAGAAGAACAGCAATAGATCGAGGGAAAGGAACACTCCCAGCACACCGGAGAGAATCCACAGGAAGTTGAAATGGAAGAAACCAGTCTGAGTTTTAATCTCGGTCCAAGAAGCCCCCACACCAATCAGTCCCAGGAAGAGGGTGAGGAGGACCATTAATAAGCTCAGCCCATCCATGGCAAGGTGGATGCTTGCGCCCAAGCGTGGGATCCAGGGAGCCCGGAACTCCACCAGCCATATCCCTGTACTGGCAACATCCATCCGCGCCCAGTAAGTGACCAACAGGTTCAGCGCGATGGCCATGTCGATACCCAATGCGGCCACCGAGATCCAACGGCACAAGGACTCATCCTTCCTGGCGGTCAGTCCCGCCAGAATGCCCCCCAACAGAGGAATGAGGATCAGCCAAAGAAGGCTCATAAGAACACCAGTACACCCATTAGTATCACCGATCCTAATGCGATCCCCGCCGCATACCAACGCACCTGCCCGGTCTGAGTCCAAGTCAATTTCAGATGCCCCCAGCGGACAATTGAGGCTATTCCATTATACACACTGTCCACAATGTCCGATTTATTGATATCTGCCAGGAACACATAGGGCTTCACAAAAAGGGTGTCATACAGCCAATCAAACTCCCAGCCATGCTGGAGGAAACCAGTCAGCCAGACCCCCTTGGGAGTCTGGGCGAAGGCATCCACTTTCTCCGGAGACTTCAGGAAAAGGACATAGGCGATGGCGACACCCACGAGGGAGACAATCCCCGCGAGAATCTGTAGCACTACCTCTGGAATAACTGGCTCATGCCCCTCGGTGGCATGGGCTCCAGCGGACTCGAAGGTAGTATTCATCAGGTGCGAGAACATCTGGACATGCCCGAAGTTGTGCGGCAATTCGATGAATCCCGCGCCAAAGGCGAAAATCGCAAGGATGACAAGAGGCACAATCATCACCCAACCTGGACGGTGGTGGATGTGCCCCTTGGCCTCCCCAAAGAAGGCGATGAAGACCATACGGAAGGTATAAATGGAGGTAAAGAAAGCTCCCACTAGCCCCGCGAGATAGAGCCAGACACTGCCCCCCTCCAGAGAGAAGGCATACCAGAGGATCGCATCCTTGCTATAGAAACCGGAGGTGATGAGTGGAATGCCACACAGACACCCCGCACCGATCAGGAAGGTCCAGAAGACCACTGGGAGTTTCTTACGTAGGCCCCCCATCTTGAAGATATTCTGCTCATGATGCAGGGCATGGATCACCGCGCCAGCACCGAGGAAGAGGAGGGCCTTGAAGAAGGCATGGGTCATGAAGTGGAACATGGCCGCGGACCAGGCTCCCACACCCAGCCCAAGGAACATGTAGCCGATTTGACTGATGGTGGAATAGGCCAGCACCCGTTTGATGTCGGTCTGCACTAAAGCGCTGAAACCGGCCAGCAAAAGGGTTAGAGCCCCGATCACGCCCACAAAGAACTGCACACCCGGAGCCAGAGTGAAGAGGACATGAGTCCGTGCGATCAAGTAGACACCGGCGGTTACCATGGTGGCGGCATGGATGAGAGCGCTGACTGGGGTCGGACCCGCCATGGCATCCGGCAACCAGGTCTGCAGTGGCAGCTGACCAGACTTGCCCACCGCACCACCCAGGAGCAGCAGCGTCGCCGCCACCGCCATGCCACAGCCCGGTTGCCACTGCTCGGAGGCTTTGGCCATGAGGTCCTGAATCTGCAAGGTTCCCAGTTGGGTCACCAGCAATAAGAACCCGATGGACATGGCCGTATCACCCACACGGGTGACAATGAAAGCCTTCTGCGCGGCGGTGCAGTTGGCGGGATCGCGGTACCAGAAACCGATAAGGAGGTAACTGCACAGGCCCACTCCCTCCCAACCGACATACAACAACAGGAGGTTATCGGCGAGGACCAGGATCAGCATCATCGCCACAAACAGGTTCATCTCGGAGAAGAAACGGCTGTAATCCTCATCATCGCTCATGTAGCCGATGGAGTAGACATGGATCAAGAAGCCCACGCCGGTGACCACCAGGGTCATCACCAGCGAGAGGGCATCAAAACGGAAGGCGATCTGGGGAACGAAGCCGCCCACATCAAACCAAGTCCAGAGCACCTGAGTGAAGGCATGATCGGGCGGGGGTTGCGAGATAAAGGTGTAGCTCATTCCAAAGGCAATCAGCGCGGACAGCCCGATGGTTCCCGGGCCCACAATCCCCACGGCTTTCCTTGGCAGCATGGAGCCAAAGAAGAGCAGGAGCAGGAAGCCCAGGAACGGCAGAGCTGGAACAAGCCACAAGAGTTCAAGCATTCTAGCCTCGCATCACACTGGCGGCATCAGAATCAAGCGTGTGAATCCGGCGGTAGAGCTGGAGCACCAGCGCCAATCCCACGGAAACCTCGGCCGCCGCCACGGTCACAATAAAGAGGAACATGACCTGCCCATCGGGTTGCCCCCAACGAGCTCCCGCCGCCACAAAAGCCAAGGCGGCGGCATTCATCATGATCTCGATCGACATCAACACAAACAGGATGTTCCTTCTCACCAGCACTCCCAGCAGTCCGAGCACAAACAGCAGTCCCGCCAAAAAGAGGGTAAAATCCATTGGAACTGATGCCATTAGAGTTCCCCTCCTCCGGATTCACCGGGAAGCTCGCGTTTACCTAGGTGATAAGCTCCCACCAGGGCCGCAAGCAACAGCATGGAAGCGAGTTCCACCCCCAGGAAGTAGACATTGAACAGGGAGATCGACAACTCCTTGAGACCGGATACCTCCCCAGCGATGACATGCCCCTCACCCCGCACCAGAACCACGATCAGCTGCAAAAGCAAGATGCCACACAGAACGGCTGGACCGATCCAGATTTTAGGTGCCAGGAGCCGGGATTCCTGCTCGCTGGCCACCACTCCCAAGTTGAGAATCATGATGACAAAGATGAACAAAACGATGATCGCTCCGGCATAGATCATTACCATGAGCGGCGCGATCACCTCCGCATCGAGAGTAAAGATCACCAATGCCAGGGAGATGAGGGAGACCACAAAGTAGAGGAGCGCGTGCATCGGGTCCTTGTGGGTGACAACCCGCGCGGTGGCGAATACGGCGATAGCAGAGGCAAGATAGAAGAGTGTAGTCATCACGCACCTCAGGGCATCAGGCTGTGCACATCCACTGGACGCGCTTCGCCTTCGGCCTCACCCTTGCCCTTTCCTTTAATAGCCAAACCAGCGACCCGGTAGAAATTGTAGTCAGGATATTTTCCAGGTCCGCTGATCAGCAGGTCTTCCTTCTCATATACCAGGCTAGTCCGCTGGTAATCACTCATTTCGAAGTCCGGCGTAAGTTGAATCGCATAGGTCGGACAGGCTTCCTCGCAGAATCCACAGAAGATACAGCGGGAGAAGTTGATCCGGAAGAACTTGGGGTAACGCCGTCCACCCTCCAACTCGGTCGCCTGGAGCGAGATACACGAAGCCGGGCAGACCGCCGCACACAGGTTGCAGGCCACGCAACGCTCATCTCCATCCGGATCGCGCGAAAGGATAATTCTCCCGCGCCACCGTGGCGGGCTATAGGGCATTTCGTCGGGATACTGGATGGTTTCACGCTTAGCGATAGCGTGCGTGAAAACCAGCCAGATGCTCCGAAGGATGCTCAGCATCGGTCAGACCCTTTCTACTCCAGCGCCAACAGCACAGCCCCGGTCACCAACAGGTTGAGCAGGGCCAGTGGCAGCATGATCTTCCAACCAAAAGCGATCAATTGGTCATACCGCGGTCTCGGCATCGAGGCCCGCAGCAGGATAAAGAAGCACAAAATCAGGAACACCTTGAAGGCGAACCAGCCGAACTGGATGTAAGGGACGATCCATCCACTCGCACCGAAAAGCGGTCCCGCCCAGCCACCGAAGTACAAGAGCACGGTGATACTGGAAATCAGTGTGATCCCAATGTACTCACCGATAAAGAACATTCCGAACTTCATGCTGGAGTACTCCGCATGGAAGCCCGCGATCAGTTCCGCCTCGGATTCCGGCAGGTCGAAGGGCAGCCGGTGGGTCTCGGCGATGCCCGCGATAAAGAAAAGGACCAATCCCAGGCACTGCGGGACACAAAACCACAGCCCTTGTTGCGCCTCCACGATCTTGTTCAGGTTCAGAGAGCCCGCCATCAGGACCACGCCCATCACTGACAGCCCCATGAAGACCTCATAGGCCAGCATTTGCGCGGTAGCACGCATCCCACCCAACAGGGCATACTTGTTGTTCGAGGCCCACCCCGCCAGAACCACACTGTAAACACCCAGCGAGGACATCGCCAGGAGAAACAGCAGTCCAACGCCCAGGTCAGCGATCTGCACCCCCGGCGCAAAGGGAACTACCGCGAAAGACAACAGTACAGTCATATTGATGATGCAGGGAGCGAGCACAAAGACTGCCTTATCCGCGAAGGGAGGAATCCAATCCTCCTTGATAAACATCTTGATAGCATCGGCGATGGTCTGGAAGAGACCAAAGGGCCCACGCCGGTTGGGACCATAACGATCCTGGAAGAGCGCCAGGAGACGCCGCTCCAGCCAGATCAGATTGGCGGCCACGGTCAGCACCCCGCCGAGAACCACGCCGATGAGAATCAGCGGAAGGAGAATCTCTCTCATGCGGGCTTCCTCCGTGTGATCGTGATCTCAGCTGGAAGCGCTGAAATCGCAGGCAGCGTAGGCAATCCCTCCGGCAATCCCACCATTCCCACCGCAAGGGCCCTCTCCAGCCGTACCGGAAGCATGATCTTCCCCCCATTGGCCTGGACTACGGCTTCATCGCCCTCAGCTAATCCCGCTGCCTTGGCATCTTCTGGATTGAGAGCCACATAAGGCTTCGGACAGCGTTCAGCAACACCCTCGGAGAGCACGCTCAGCTCCTCTGAGCCATAGATATGATGCAATGGAACCAGCACTGGCTTGCCTGCCTGGGAGTGGAACGCGATGGGAATATCCGTGAAGTAGGCGGGAGCCTTCGACTCCGGTTCAATCAGGCGTACACCTGCATCGCCGCCAGTGAGTGAACCACCCACCTCAGATTGAAACTTGGTGAGACAATTGATTGAGTTCCATCCCGGCGCCCAGAAACGTGGTGTCAACGCCGCGGGCACCTGATCACGATACCCCTCCATCGAGAAGGAAAGAGGTGAATCAGTATCTTCTGGTGGTTTGGGTTCATGAACAGAGATGTTCGCAAGCATCGCGGTGCGTCCGCTGTAACGGTGTGATTGCCGCGCGATCTTCATCCCCCGCATCCGGAAATCGGCCAAGGGAGCGGCCTGGCGGATACCCGCGAGATTGGGGAATGCCGTGGAAAACGCCTCGATCACATCTCCCAGAGTATTCCAATTCCCTGCCCCATTCTGTTTGGCGGCGCGCGCGAGTTCGATCAGCCAGCGCCAGGACTCCTGGATATCTCCCTTGGGAATGAACACCTGGAAGAAACGTTGAGCTCGCCCCTCATTGTTAATCAGCGTTCCATCCGCTTCGGCGAAGGTACCCGCGGGCAGGACCACCTCAGCTTTCTCCGTCGTGGCAGTGACGATGTGGTCGATCGCAACCACATGCTTGGCGGTGCGCAGGAAGGCCTCCACCATCTCGCTCGAAGCACGCCGGAAGAGATCATTCTCCAGGACAACCACAGTCTCGGCCTTTTTGTCTTTGACTGCCTGGAAGGCCTCCTCCAGAGGAGTTGCATCCAACATCCCCAGTCCGAGGCTGTTGCATTCAGGGACCACCAGGGAGATACCCGCTGAATGCTCCGAGCCATTCAAAGCCCAAGCCACATTCGCGGCAGCCTTGAGAACCGCCTCGCTTCCCGCCCCTGTTCCAGACACAATCACCACTTTACGCGCCGATCTCAGCCCTGTGGCGATCTCTACAGCGAGTGCCGAAACCTCTGGGGCAAGCCCTATCACAGGGGTGGCCGAGGAGTTGAGTAAATGGGCGACCGCATGCCCCAAACGGGCCTGATCTTCAGGTGCGCCATGATAAGTTTTAGTGGCGATATCCTCCAACCGTGTCGCTGTAGCCGAGGTGATAAAGACGGGACCATGTTCATTCTGGGCGAGTTCACGGATAGCGGAATCATGCCATGCGGGGATATTCGCTTGAACCGCATTGTCGACGCTCCTGCGCCGCGAAGCCTGCCGCAGGGCCAGAGCCAGCCGGGGCGCGGTCATGGTGACATCCTCGCCCAGGATGAAGACCGCATCGGCCTCACTGACCTCACGCAAGGAAAAAGACTTAGCGGGTCCCTTGCGCAGTATCTCCAGGCACAACGAGGTCAACTGGGATTCCTTGCGGGAGACACCACTATAAAAGCGTTCCGCCCCCACCAGGGAGCGCAACGCGAAATTGCTTTCCAAGCTTGCACGGGGCGAACCAATGCCGATCACTTTGCCCTTGAGCAGACCGGAGAGGTGTTTGAAGACCTCCTCCTTGGAGGCGTTGGATGCTGTGGCGTTCTTGCCGTTCCGGAGTTGCGGTTCGCGGATACGCCTATCGCCATTTACGAACTCATAACCGAAGCGTCCACGGTCACACAGGAAATAACCATTCACCTCGCCGTTATAACGGTTCAGGATTCGACGTAATTCTCCATACCGCTCGCCGGGGATCGTGTTGCAGCCCACCGAACAATGCGCGCAGATCGAGGGTGCGGTCTGTAGATCCCATTTACGGGTGAAATGTCGTTTGAGGGTCTTGTCGGTGAAGACACCCGTGGGACAGATCTCCACCAGGTTCCCACTGAACTCGCTCTCCAGCGCGCCATCCTCGGCTCGTCCAAAGTAAACATTGTTCCGGGAGGCGAAGACATTCAGGTCACGTCCATCGGCATAGTCACGATAATACCGCACACACCGGTAGCAGGTGATGCAGCGGTTCATCTCATGGTTGATGAAGGGACCGAGGTCTTGATTATCATAGGTCCGCTTGGTGAAACGGTAATCGCGGTAGTTGTGACCGCTCATCACGGTCATATCCTGCAGGTGGCATTCCCCGCCCTCATCGCAGACCGGGCAATCATGCGGGTGGTTGGTCATCAGGGTCTCGATGACCATGGCGCGGAATTCCTTGGTGTCGCGGTTCTTGATGGAGAATCGCAGCCCCTCCGCGACGGGGGTCATGCAGGCCATGACAATGCGTCCAGTCCTGTCGTTCTCATCGCGGAATTGCTTGACCGCGCATTGACGGCAAGCGCCGACTGAACCGAGCGCCGGATGCCAACAGAAATACGGTATGTCGAGGCCCAGCGACAGGCAGGCATGAAGCAGATTCTGACCTGCTTCGACCTCGTATGGGGTATCGTCAATCCAGATCGTTGGCATGAATCTACTGTCTCCACGGACAACGCTTGTCAGCGATGTGCCGTTCAAAGTCATCCCGGTAGTATTTCAAAGCGCTCTGGAGCGGTTCGGCGGCGCCGGGCGCCAAGGCACAGAAAGTATTCCCCGGTCCCATGAAGCGGCATTGTTTATCAAGCCGGTCCAGATCCTCCATGCGTCCCTCGCCATTCTCGATGGCGGTCAGGATCTTGGTCACCCACGGCAAGCCATCGCGGCAGGGTGTACACCAGCCGCAGGATTCCTGCGCGAAGAAACGCTCCAGGTTGAGCACCATCCCCACCGGGCAGGTCTGGTCATCGAGGATAATCATTGTTCCCGTACCGAGACGGCTGCCGGCTTTCCCGATGGTGCTGTAATCCATCTTCAGATCGAGGTGTTCCTCGGTCAGAAAGTCCGTGGAAGCGCCACCCGGTAGGAAACCACGCAGAGTAAGGCCATCCCGCATTCCGCCTGCGTGTTCCTCGAGGATCTCACGTACAGACACACCTAATGGGAGCTCCCAGACACCAGGGCGTTTCACCTTACCGCTAACACCATAGAGTTTGGTACCGCCATCCTCGGACAGGCTCAGGCCCTTATACCAATCCGCGCCATTGACCACAATGTGGGGCACATTGCAGAGGGTCTCGATATTCTGCACGATGGTGGGTTTGCCGAAGAAACCGCTCACCTGTGGGAAGGGGGGCTTGGTTCTCGGATTGGCCCTCTTCCCTTCCAGTGAGTTCAGAAGCGCAGTTTCTTCTCCGCAGATATAGCGTCCCGCGCTGATATGCAGGTGCATTTCCAGGTTGTAGCCAGTGCCGAGGATATTCTTGCCGAGATATCCCGCCGCGTAGGCTTCCGCAAGCGCCTTACGGAGCAGCTCGGCGGCCTCCGTGTAACCCCAACGCAGGAAGATATAGGACACCTCCGCCTGTATCGCAAAGGCGGTGACAATCATCCCCTCGATTAAAGAGTGTGGATCACCCTCGAGCAGGAGACGGTCCTTGAAGGTGCCTGGCTCCATCTCATCGCCATTGCATACCAGATACTTGGGCCGTGCGGCATCCGGCCCCATGGGGACGAAACTCCACTTGAGCCCAGTCGAGAAACCCGCGCCACCACGTCCCTTGAGGCCCGAAGCCTTAACCAGATCGGTCACGGCTTTGGGTTCCATGGAGGTCAGAGCTTTGCGCATCCCCTGATAGCCACCCGCCGCCTCGAATTCTTTGAGGCCGAGGGGTCCACGCTTGGGATCTATGTTCTTGGTAAGCGGCCGTTCCATGAGTTCAGTGTCTACTTGTACTGCTCCAGTATCTGGTCGATTTTCTCAGGAGTCAGGTCCTGGTGGAGGTCATCCCCCACCATCATCGCCGGGGCATGATCGCAGGTCCCCAGGCAAACCACGGGCAGCAAGGTAAATCTCCCATCAGAGGTGGTCTCACCCAAGGCGATCCCGAGCTTCTTTGATAAATAGGCGATGATGTTGTCGTATCCCATGATCCAACAGCTCACGCTGTCACAGACCATGATGACATGCTTGCCAACCGCCTTACGGAAAATCTGGTTATAAAAAGTCGCCACGCTGTCGAGCTCGGTGGGTGTCATTCCAAGAACTTCCGCGATGTCACGGATGTTCTCATCGGAAACCCAGCCGCGATGCTTCTGCACGACTTTCATCGCCTCGATGCACGCGGCTTGCTTGTGCTCGTAGAGATGAGCCTCGTGTTCGATCTCTGTTCTCTCTTCAGCGGTCAGCATATTTCCAGACAATCCGTTCTATATGACCCTTCCGATTACTTGTCTACATCCGCCAACACAAAATCGATGCTACCCAACACCGCCAAGACATCCGCCACGGTCCGTCCGCGTGTCATCAACGGAAGCATTTGCAGGTGGCGGAAGGACGGAGTCCTGATATGAGTGCGATAGGACATCGTGTTCCCATCGCTGATCAGGTGATATCCATTGTTCCCCTTGGTGGCCTCGATTCCCACGAAGGACTCTCCCGGTGGGATGACCGGCCCCCAGCTCACCCCCAGGAAGTGGTTGATGAGGGTTTCGATGTCGTGCATCGTCCGCTCTTTAAGCGGAGGGGTGGTCAAAGGATGATCTGCCTTGTAGGGCCCCTCGGGCATGTTCTTCGCGCACTGCTCAATGATGCGCAGGCTCTGCATCATTTCCGCGATGCGCACCACACCACGGTCATAACAATCACCACGTTGCGCCGTGGGGATGTCGAATTCAAAACGCTCATAACCTGAATAAGGGCGCTTCTTGCGGAAATCCCACTCCAGGCCAGCAGCCCGCAGACCGGGACCCGTCACACCCCAGTCAATCGCCTCATCCACCGTATAATCCCCCACACCCACCGTTCTGGCTTTCAACAAACGGTTGTACATCACCGTCTTGTCCCATTCCACAACCCGTGGGGGGAAATATTTAACGAAATCGAGGACCATCTTGTCCCAGCCGCGCGGAAGGTCGTGCGCCACACCGCCGATACGGAACCAGCTCGGGTGCATACGTCCACCACACACCGCCCGGACGATATCGAAGATGCGCTCGCGGTCATTAAAAGTGAAGAAGACCGTGGAGAGGATGCCGATGTCCTGCGCAAAACACCCATACCAGACCAGATGACTGGCGATACGGAAGAACTCGGCCATCATGATCCGGATGACCTGAACCCTCTCTGGAACTTGGATGCCCGCGAGCTGTTCGACCGCCATGACATAGGGGAGGTTGTTCATCACCCCTCCCAGGTAATCGATGCGGTCAGTGTAGGGAATGAAGGAGTGCCAGGTTTGCCGTTCGCCCATCTTCTCGGCGCCACGGTGGTGGTAGCCGATATCGGGCACACAATCCACAACTTCCTCACCATCCAGCTGTAGAACCAGACGCAGAACACCATGGGTTCCGGGGTGTTGCGGACCGAGGTTGAGGAACATGAAGTCGGAGGTATCACTGCATCTCTTCATGCCCCAATCCTCGGGACGGAAACGCAGCGAATCTTGTTCTAAATCCTCCTTTTCCTCTGTCAGTTGGAAGGGCCCCATCTCGGTCGCCCGTGCGGGATGCTCCTTACGTAGCGGGTGCCCCTTCCAGGTATCAGGCATGAAAATCCGCCGGAGATTGGGATGCCCATCGAAGGTAATCCCAAACATATCCCAGACTTCGCGTTCGCACCAACTCGCCGACTCCCAGACACCGGTTACCGTGGGAAGCGAGGGGTACTCGCCCTCTAGTGGAACCTTCACACGGACATCACTGTTGCGGTCTAAGGAAAGCAACTGGTAAACGACTGAAAAATCGCTAGGGGGTTGCCCCTCGCGGTGAGTCCGGAGACGCTCATCGATGCCAAAGATGTCATACAGCATCCGGTAGGGCTTGGGGCTCTCCTGCTTGAGGTAGCGGGTGATGTCCTGGATACGGCAGCCCTGCACCCATACCGTGGGGATACCATCACAAGTGAGTTGTTCTTGGAGGATGCTTCCGCCGAAACGCGCGCGTAGCTCTTCCACCACACTCACATCGTGAGGTCCAGCATTAGGGACAGGGTGATTATTCGTGACAGTATCCATTGCCTTCCGAATATACGGCAACAAATCAAAACCCACCCTTCACCGGGTGGACTCACGGGATTCTCAGTTTCCCCTATACCTCATCGGGAGACCGGAGGATCGTGGCTTGTGACCGTTCTGCTCGTTTCAGGTCCCTCATGGAGGGGGTTCCGGGACGCTCGATACCTTGTGGCCCGATTACCCAACTGAGGGGACGTTTCTCCTTCCCCGCCTTCTCCCGTAACAGGCACAACCCTTCCATGAAGGCAAAGGGGCTGGGAGGACAGCCGGGAATATACACATCCACAGGGAGGATTTTGTCCACTCCCTGAACAACACTATAGATATCAAACATCCCGCCGGAATTGGCGCAGGATCCCATCGAGATGACCCAGCGGGGTTCCATCATCTGCTCGTGCAAACGCTTGATGACTGGTGCCATCTTGATGAAGGGTGTCCCGGCCACCACCATCAAATCGGCTTCACGGGGAGTGCCACGGATCACCTCAGCGCCAAAACGCGCGACATCAAAACGACTGGTGAGGCTGGTGGCCATCTCCACAAAGCAACAAGACAAACCAAAACTGAAAGGCCAGATAGAGTTCTTGCGGCCCCAATTGAGCAAGTCATCTAAGCGCGCCAAGATCACATTCTTGTTAACAGTCTCCTCGAAGGAGGCTGCCTCCAGGGCGCGGATTGTCGATGAATCCGGATTCGGCTTACTCAGCCAGAACCTCATTCCTATCTTCTTCCTATGATGTAATTCTCAAGCTCCTCTATGAGGTGCTCCTTATCAGAGAGCATGGCCTTGACCACATCTCCGATAGAAACCAGACCCACAATCTTCCCATCCTCAATCACCGGAAGATGGCGGACCCGTTTTTCAATCATCAATGCCATGCACTCATCGTCCACCTGTGAGGGGCTTATATACAACACCCGGTCCGTCATGATCTCCCGGACTGGAACATCCTTGGAGAACTTCCCCTTCAGGACAACCTTACGGGCATAATCCCGCTCTGAGAGGATGCCATGGATGTGCCCCTTGTCGAGTACTAACAAGGCCCCCACATCTTTCTCCGCCATCATCTTAAGGGCCTCATAGACGGTGGCATCTGGTGTAATCGACCAGACTTCGTGGCCTTTGCCTTGCAGTATCTCACGGACGGTTTTCATAGTTTTCCACCTCGTCCCGGACAACATTCAGACAACAATGGCTCGCACAACTCCATCAATCCCTATCTCGCACAGCCGCCCTTTGTCTCTTGGGCGGACCCGCCTCCAGCGCTCCGATCCTCCACAGGTAAACCAGCGACGCCATCAGGATGGCGATAAAAACAAAGATCTTGAAATAACCCGGCCAACCCAATTCCTTGAATCCAATAGCCCAGGTAAAGATGTAAACCGCTTCCAGGTCGAAAACGACGAAGAACATGGCGATCAAATAGAAGGTTGATGAAAAGCGGAGGCGGGCCGAGCCCTCGGAGGCAATCCCTGACTCATAGGGTGTCCCGGTCTTACGGTCATTGTGGCGTTGACCCAGGTAGTGCGACAGGATCACCTGCCCGGCGACCACACAAACAATGGCAAGGAAGTAGACAACGAATGGCCACAAGGGGGCACTCGTTACGGTCACTGGGTCAGGCAATGAAATCCCTCCAAAATGACCACTCGACAAGCCTTGGAGCACTCCTCCCGTCGAGTGGTGGAAGCAGGAAGACGAAAAGTAGCGGCAACTCCAAGACCACAAGCCAACCGATACTAACTCTACCCCCCCCTATTCGCAAGCCTTTGGGGGTCTCCTAGCCTATATCCATGAATCTGTCCATGCTGATTGACAGACAGGTGATTCGTTCTCTATTCTTCCCCCTTCCAAAGGCTTCCCCGATCCGATGGAATATCCACCGGGAAGCATTGCTGGGGGCCGTTTACTGAGTAAAATGTGAGATTACAAGGAATCTCAGCGTTCATGCTCCCTTCTGTCCGGGGTCCGGAGGGTACGGATCCATGACATCAACGAAGGGTAGAAAAACTGGGGAGGAGCATCATGCCACTGAACAAGAAACAGATTGATGAACTGAAGGCACTTCTTCTGAAGGAGCGCGAGAATATCCTGAAGGACATCCGTACCGGCGGAAGCTCGGAAGCTGCCATGGGTGGCGATTTGGTAGATCAGTCCACGGACCTATCTGAGCGCGAAATGGAGTTGGAACTCGCCGAACATGACCGCGAAAAACTTCTGGAGATCGAAGATGCTCTCCATCGGATCAAGGAAGAGTCCTATGGGATCTGTCTGGAGTCGGGTGATGAAATCCCCTACGAGCGTCTCAAGGCCGTGCCCACCGCGAAATACACGGTACGCTGCCAGGAAATGCTGGAACGTAGGCGTTACCTCCAGTAGCTCAACTTGGCGTGGGCCTTTCTTGTGAATCTGATTTTCATTGGTTACCGCGGAACTGGGAAAACCAGAGTATCAGACCTAGTGGCCGGGAAGTTGGGCCGCAAACGAGCTGGCATGGATGCGCTCCTGGTGGAGCGTTTCGGTCAGCCCATCCCCCAGTTTGTCGCGCAACATGGTTGGGAAGCCTTCCGCGATGCCGAATCCGCGCTCACGCTGGAACTCTCCGCTCAAGATGACCTGGTAGTCGACTGTGGCGGCGGCGTAGTGGTGCGGGAGAGTAATATCGCGGCATTACGGAAGCAGGGCCGGATTGTCTGGCTCTTGGCCTCACCCAAAACTATTGCCCAACGCATCGGAACGGATACTCAACGCCCGTCTCTCACCGGAAACAAGACCTTTATCGAAGAGATCGTAGAGGTTCTTGAACAAAGGACACCCCTCTATGCACAGGCCTCGGATTACACGGTCAATACCGATCCCCTCTCCATCGAGGAAACCGCCGAACAAGTACTGAAGTGGTGGCAAGAGCAAGAGGCCCTTTAAGCCAGGGCCTTGTTGACCTGGTGGTGCAACGATTCAGACCTCATCCCCCCAACCAGGCACTAGAGTCCCGCTGTCAAGGCTTCAATCTCTTTGAACTTCTCCTCGGAAAGCAGCTTTCCATAGGACCCCAAGACACCAGTAGCAATGTGGCGCCAGGCAGTCCACACCTCATGGGTTTGACCATAGAGCGTCATCTGACGTGAGATAAGCGCCGCTTCCGCGGTGGTAAACTGTTCGATGATGGATGCATCCCATTGGGGCATCCGCTGGGACAGAACGGCCAACCTGGAGATGATCGTCTCCGCCAGTTTTTTTCCATCCTCTTTGTTAGCGAATCGTTTTGGATCGCGACCGCCAACCCCTTTGTAGGGTTCCTCTCCAAGTTGGGAAAGGTCTACACTCTCCGGATCTAGATACAACATCAACGAGGTTTCACCCCAAGCCGCGTGATCTCCATAATATTCGACATCAAGAGCAAGAAAGTACTCGGGAGTTCCCAGGACAGGAATACCAAGGATACGGCTCATGCGCACAGCGGTCTCTCGCACCACAATCTGCTGGGCCGCGCCATAATGCCCGGTCAGGATGATGACAGCCTTGAAACCCTGCCGGACCGCCTCCACGCAGAGTCTTTCCAACCATGGACGCAGGAGGTGAGAATGGACTGAATTTTCGGGATCCATAACGAAGGTGTGTGGCTCATCCAATCCACCCACCCCTCCATAGAGGGGAGGAGCCACCAATCCCCCGCCCCGTTCAGCCGCGCGGACACACAACATGTGTGCCTTCAACGCATCCAGTCCAACTATGTTGTGCAAACCATGCCACTCAATCGTCCCCAAAGGCAGAAAGAGGGTGGGACATGCCCGCATCGCCCTCTCAATCTCCTTTGGCCTGAGATGTTCAAGGCGTGTTTCCATAGGAACAGAGCCCTCCAATCAGGCCGCCCTATCCAATCACATCCAATCGGCGCAGCAGACCATCATGCTGAGCGAGCATTTCCATGGGCATGCGTTCGCCAAACTGCTTAAAGTATTCTGCGATGGCCCCCGCCTCTTTCAACCACTCTTCCTTGTTGACCTCAAGCAGCTTGTCGATGGCGCCCGGGGCAAGGTCAAGGCCATCGAGATTCAGGTCGGATTTTCTCGGCACCCAACCAATCGCTGTCTTCTCGGCATCGACCTCATCACTGCAACGCGAGAGAATCCAATCGAGCACGCGGATGTTCTCACCAAAGCCTGGCCAGAGGAAATTTCCATCCTCATCGGTACGGAACCAATTCACGTTGAAGACGCGGGGTTGTTTGACCATGCGCACCCCCATCCGCAGCCAATGCTCGAAATAGTCAGCCATGTTGTAGCCACAGAAGGGGACCATCGCCATGGGATCACGGCGTACCTCGCCCTGTTTACCAAACTGAGCCGCGGTTCTTTCCGAGGCCATGGTTGCGCCGATATAGACCCCATGGGTCCAGCTCAGAGCTTCATAAACCAAGGGGGTTAGATGCGCCCGCCGTCCCCCAAAGATGATCGCGGAGATGTTGACGCCATGATGATGATCCGCGCGCCAGGAGCGTGAGGGACACTGGGAGAAGGGGGCCGTGAAACGGCTATTGGGATGCGCACCTTGAACAGGTTTCCCATTCTCATCTTGGATACCGGGAGTCCAATGGCGTCCCTTCCAGTCCCAGCCTGATTCGGGTGGAGTCTCCTCCATCCCTTCCCACCAGACATCACCATTCTTCCCGAGCACGACATTGGTGAAGATGGTGTTCTTGCGGATAGTCTGCATGGCATTCTGGTTAGTTTTCATGCTAGTGCCTGGCGCCACGCCGAAAAATCCGGTCTCGGGATTGATAGCCCAGAGTTTGCGGTCGGTATCAATCCGCATCCAGGCGATATCATCTCCGACTGTCCAAACCTTGTACCCCTTGGCCTGAAAGGATTCCGGGGGAACCAGCATGGCAAGATTGGTCTTGCCACAAGCGCTAGGGAACGCGGCCGCGATATACTGGATGTGACCGTTGGGACGTTCCACCCCAAGGATAAGCATGTGCTCAGCCATCCATCCTTCGCGGCGGGCCATGTCGCTGGCCAAACGTAAGGCCAGACACTTCTTACCCAGCAGGACATTACCGCCATACCCGGAGCCTACACTCCAGATCGTGTTGTCCTCGGGAAAATGGAGGATCAGGCGTTTCTTCGGATCCAGTTCCGCCTTGCTGTGAAGGCACTTGGTAAAGGTTCCGGCGGCTCCAAGTTGGTCCAGGACCTCGTCGCCCACATGGCACATGATGCGCATGTTCAGAACCACATAGATGCTGTCAGTCAGTTCGACTCCATACTTGGCGAAGGGAGAACCAACCGGTCCCATGCTGAAGGGAATCACATACATGGTCCGGCCACGCATGGCTCCTTCGAAGTATTCACTCGCCCGGCGGTAACCCTCCTCGGGCGACATCCAGTTGTTCGTCGGTCCGGCATCATCCTTCAGACGTGTACATATAAAGGTGAGGTCCTCGGTCCGGGCCACATCATTCTCGGCGGTACGATGGTAATGGCAGCCGGGCCATTTCTGTTGGTCAAGAGGGATCAGATCACCATCCTGGACCGCTTCCTCGGTGAGTTGATGTTTCTCCTCTTCGCTCCCGTTGATCCAGACAATTTTCTCTGGCTTGCAGAGAAACGCCATCTCCTCCACCCAAAGCTCCATGGCTTGATGTCTCACGTAGATCTCTCCTTCAAAAAAACGATTACGGGGAATCCATCTACTTGGATGGTAGGCACACCTAACCCTCTCCCTTTACTAGAAGCAAACCACACCAGAGCCAGCACGCCATGCACCCAAGGTCCTTGAGTATAAATGGCCCCCCGTATAGAGGTCAACGGGAAATAAAATTCTCGTGTGACTTTATCAGAATGAAGGCTGACCTTGACACTATGTTGTATGTGGATACTGTGAGCGGGACAATGAATCAGATGTGAAGGCATGCACACACCACCCAAGGTTTGTCTCGCCTGTTCGGGAGGCGGCCATCTCAGGCAGATTCTTCTCTTCAAGAGTGTCTACCAGGACCTCGACCATTTCTTTGTTACTCAAAAGACTCCCTTGGCGGAGTCAACCGCCATGGCTCACCGGGTTCATTATGTCCCGGATATTGCACTGGGTTTGCTCAACCGGAGTCCACGGGCCTGGTGGGCATTTGCCCGCAACCTGGCTTTGAGTGCGAAGATCCTCCTCTCAGAGCGCCCCGATATCATTCTCAGCACAGGCGCGGGAGCAGTTTTAAATACTCTTCTTCTGGGCCGGCTGCTGGGTGCACGAACCATCTTCGTGGAGACATTCGCTCACACCAAGACTCCCTCTCTGACAGGCCGCCTGATCTCTCCCTTCGCCCATCTACATATTGTGCAATGGCCAGCTCTGGCGGAGCGGTTTCCCCGCGCTAAAGTGATTAGTCCGCTGACCGAAACTGGGCGCTCCATTCCCACGAAAGACAGGAGTATCCACCAAGTGCTCATCACGGTGGGAACACATGGCCCCTTTGACCGTCTGATTCAGGAGGTTGAACGGCTACTGACGGCGGGGAAAATCACTGGGCCGGTGGTTGCTCAGGTAGGGCCAGGGGGATACCAATCCTCAGCATTCCGTTGCTTCGAATGTTGCCACCAGGCCGAAATGGAGCGCTTGCTTCAACAGTCCCATCTATTAATTACCCACGCGGGAACAGGATCGATCCTCTCGGGACTTAAAGCGGACTGTAAGGTCATCGCCATTACACGTCAGGCCCGGTTCGGTGAACACTACGATGACCATCAACTGGAAATACTCGAAGAAATGCAGATACGCGGAGCTATCTTGGGCGGGAAGGATCCCTCCGCGCTGTCCGGACTGCTTGAACAGCTCGCAGAATTCACCCCTCGAGAGGTTGTGATCTCAACCACTGGCATCGAGACAGAAATAAATCGTCAGATCACGGAGTGGTCAGAAGGCTCACGTTACTCTCGATAAAACTAGCCTGTCTTGCGTTCTGCAATCCAGGTGGGAAGGTGAATTTGAACCCCTGGGTCGTCAGTTCCCTTCTTCTCGACACTGGCTACCAGATCCGCCACGCTGGTTCCTTGGAGATAGGCGATAATCCGGTCACGTAGCTGAGTCCAACGTTGGTGTAGTGGACAGGGGTGTTCATCTTTGCACTCCGCCCACCCGATCGCACATTCATCCAAGCCCCCCAAGGCTCCCAGAACCGCCATGACATCCCAAAGAGTCACCGTGGTAGGATCCTTTATGAGACGGTAACCACCCCCAGGCCCACGAATGGGTTGGACAATTTTACTACGAGTTAACGATTTCATCACCTTTGATAGATGATGACTCGATAAACCCTCAGCCTGTGCAATTTCCAAAACAGTAACTGGACGCGGATTGTTCCGTGCTGCCAAATAAATCAGGGCACGGATGGCATATTCGGTTGGTTTTGCGAATAGTAGAGCCATTAGAGATCTCTCCACCCCCCCTTTCATGAATTGACTGTGTACAGATGACAATCCAAAACTAGGCTACACAAAATGCCAATCTCATATACTCAATACTATCATAGGATTACACACATCTCTAAGTCAAGTGACATTTTTGCCGCACCCGGAGAAATGAAAAAAGGCAGTCTGACCGTGATACGGCCAGACTGCCGGAATAACAGAATTGAACAGAATTACTTGGTGGCGGGTTGACGTAATTTGAGGTTATAAGCCTCTTCACTTACAGTCGATTGAACACCACCTTCGGGTACCTCAGCACCAGCTGTCCACAAAGCGGCATTTAAAATAATCCTGCGGAAATTCTCATCTTTCCAGCTGGTGTGAAAATGGCCACCAGTAAAACCAAAACCACGGCCCCCATCCTCACGCTCCACTGCCCAAGCAAGAACTTCGGGACGGCCAGGATGTTTTTTGGTCTCTTCAGTGGTACGAGTATTATCTGGGGGCGCATTTTGAAGTAACGGCGTCACACCTTTCATACCATCTCTAAAACGCATGCAATAGTACCATTCATCCTTCATCTTGAAGGGGGTGACACCCTTCATAACCGGGTGTTTGGGAATCTCTTTGAAGTCGGCCTCCCAGTGGGGGTTAATGGAATAGTCGGTTTCATAATAGCCGCCGATCCAATCCTTAAGTTCCTTCCCACCTTTATCCTTGGGAACCTCCACCGCATAGTGGACCAGGGCCAAACCCACACCCTTTTTCATCAATCCATCAAGGATGGCCAGATGGTCACCCTGGATAAGCGGAGAACCAGCGCCACCATCCATGTAAAACAGGATACTATTGGCGTTGTCAAAGGCGCTGGGGTCTTCGGGCCAACCCTCATAATACTCAGCGGCGATCACACTGGGGACCTGATCGAGGCAGGAACGCAGGAGATGGATGCCCGCGGGATGCTCATGATCTCCATTACCATGGCTGGCCTTGCCGGCGATCAGGACGATCTTCTTCTTGTCAGTCAAAGGAAGCCGTTTCAGGCGGATATCCTTGAATTGAACCTCCATGGGTGGACCGGCATGAACCTGGAGCGCCAGGAGACCCGAGAAAGCACGCCCCTTGGGATCATCATCTGTCACATCGCAGGTAACCTTGCCGTTGATCGACTGGATAATATGGTTACCCTGCGCACGAACGACATATTCGTTCCAGTCACCCATGTGAACTGCCTCGAGGATCTTGGCGGGATCCCCAACGGAGCCCAATTCCTCGATCTTGCCATCTTCCTTAATACGCACCTTCTGGCCACGGTTCGCCAGGATGCCGCGTCCCTTCTCTTCGTAGAGAATGCCGACATATTGCCCCGAAGATTCAAAATCGGCCTGGTAACCCGCGATGACCCATTTCTCGACCTCCTTGGAGCGGTACTGGATTCCCGTATTATGGGTCGTTAGCTTGATGGAGAGGCGCAATTCAAAGTCATCCACCTCGCCCTCCCGCCAAATCAGGAAAGTATTACCTTTGGTGGGATTCTCGGCGGTTGTCTTGCCGGTAATGGCACCGTCCTTGACCGACCAGAACTTCGGATCACCATCCCATCCCTGTAAATCTTGACCATTGAAAAGAGAGCGGAATCCTTCTTCGCCCCCCTGATCTCCAGCGGCTGCGTGAACGTTGCCCAGCACCACGCACCCGAGGAATACCCATACTGACAGCATCACCAATCTTCTCATTGTATTCCCTCCCGACAGATAAGGTGGCTTTTCAGCCAGAGACAATTTACCAGACTCTCTTCAAGGTTGGCAGGGAGGATGTGATCCACAATAAATCCAAGGCTCATGAAGGTTTTCTGATGACCAGCATGAGCGGAATGATGTATTCTTCTACTAGTCCTACTGGTCCTTGAAATCCAACAAGAGGGTTGCGTCCTCCCAGTGGATAATTGGCACTCAGAGATGCCGAGGTATTTGTGTCACGAACAAGGGTCACCCTCCTTTCCGTCCTGGTCGTGCTCCTGGTGACAGCCTCACCCTGTCTGGCTCAAGAGAAGAGCCCCCAGCCTTCAACGGTCACCATTGGATTAGCGGATGATTTCGCCCCATATATGTTCCGTGGCCCGGATGGAGAGGCCGCGGGACTCATGGTTGAAACCGCCCAATCCGTAGCCGAAGCCGTCGGCATGCACCCCGAGTTCCACTTGATGCCTTGGGTGAAGGCCAAGGAAGCCTTTCGGAATGGTGAGTTGCAGGTACTGGCGGGATTTGCTTATTCGCACCAGAGAGATACCTGGGCTAACTTCAGTCATCCCATCCTGACCCAAAGTTATGGAATCTTCTACCGGAAAGAGGCTAGAAGGATTCGGAACCTAAAGGATCTCAAAGGGAAATCGGTTCTCCTGCCAGGTGGGACAGCGGCGGAAGATCTGCTTCGTGAACAGGGATTGGACCAGGAGTTGGTTCCAGTGAGCGACACACTCGATGCCTTCTTGTCACTGGCAACTGGAAGGTTCGATTATGCCATCAGTCCCTGGACCCTGGGTGAGTTGGTCCTCACGCAAGAGAGAATGAACACCATTTCCATGGTCTCACCCCCCGTCTTGCAGGTTGACCGTTGTTTCGCGGTGAGAGAGAAGGACTCCGCTCTCCTGGATTCATTCAACGAAGGACTGCAACACCTGCGGACTACGGGGAGAATGAGGGAAATTCAGGCCAAATGGCTGGGAGTGCAAGAGACACCGAACCGCCACCTACACCAATTGTTAGGGTATTTGGCAATTCTCTCCGCTTTATCCCTCCTCCTGTTATTATTTGTCATCGCCTGGTCCACCACCCTGAGACGCCAAGTTAAGAAACAAACGGAAGAACTCCAGAGGGAACTCTCCGAGAAGATCCAAGCCGAGGAAGAATCGCAACGTGCCAGATGGTTTCTGGGTTCGGTTATCGACTCTCTCAATTCACACATCGCAATCCTTGACGCAGGTGGTGTCATCCTACAAGTCAACGCAGCGTGGCGGAAATTCGCTGAGCTCCACACAATCTGTGGATTGGACTTCGCTATCGGAAAAAATTACCTCAAGGTGTGTGATGAAGCCCAAGGGGAATGTGCGGAGGACACGTCAAAAATCGCAACGGCAATCCGCTCGATTCAATCGGGAGCCAATCCCGATATCTTCATGGAATACCCCCGCCAAACGCCAACTGGGAAGATCTGGTTCAGTTTACGCGTGACACGCTTTGAGGCCGAGAATTCCTTCTTCATTGTTCTCGCTCACACCAACATCACCGACAGGATCAGGGCACAGGAGGATTTACGAGACAGTGAAAAGAA
>CAYRBI010000001.1:41290-126677 GCA_964422415.1 uncultured bacterium
CCAACATCACCGACAGGATCAGGGCACAGGAGGATTTACGAGACAGTGAAAAGAAATACCGCTCCCTAGTTGAGAACATACCCGGGGTGGCCTGGACCGCCAGTCAAACGGGTACGTTGCTCTTCGTCTCACCCGTCGTTGAACAGGTTTTAGGATTTGCTCATCAAGAAGCCCTGGACCTGCCAGAAACAGAATGGATAAAACGGATCTTTCCCGAAGATCTGGAACGGTATAAGGCGGCGCGCATCGATCTCTACGAGAAGAATATCCCCATAGATGTGGAATACCGGTTCAAAGCCAAGGATGACCGGTGGATATGGATCCACAACCACTCGGGAAAGCCTTATCTCAACAATGGAATCAAATGCATCGATGGGGTCTTAACCGATATCACCGCCCATAAACAAGCCGATGAACAAATCCGTTTCCAGGCCGAGCTTCTGGAACACATCGGTGACCAAATCACCGCCACGGACCTGGATGGCAATATCACCTATGTGAATGGAGCCGAGTGCCGGTTGCTCGGTAAACGGCGTGAGGATCTCATCGGAAAACATGTGAACTCTTTTGGACAGGACCCCAGTAGAGGCGCCACCCAGCAGGCCATCATCACGGTCACCCAGGAAAAAGGCGAATGGAGCGGGGAGGTTGTCAACTATGACAAGGACGGTCATGAACTCATCCTAGAATGCCGGACTTGGATGGTCAGGGACGAGAGAGGGACTCCCGTAGGACTGTGTGGGGTTAGTTCGGACATCTCCGAACGCAAGAGGGCTGAGGCAGAACGTCTCCAGCTCATCTCCCAACTTAACCAAGCCCAGAAATTGGAGAGCCTGGGGGTTCTCGCGGGAGGGATCGCCCATGATTTCAACAACATTCTATCCGCGGTTCTCGGATATTCTCACCTGGTCCTTAGCGATCTCCCCGAAACGGCTCCCATCAGAGCTAATGTCCTCGAGATTCAAAAGGCCGGATTGAGAGCCAAGGATCTGGTCGATCAGATACTCACCTTCAGCCGTCGTGCGGAAGAGGACCAACATCCCCTGGAATTGCATCTCATAGTCAAGGAAAGCTTAAGACTCCTCCGAGCCAGTATTCCTACCACCATCCAAATCCGCCAAATGATCGCCAACAATGCAGGTTTTGTCCTGGCCAATGCCAGTCAGATGCACCAGATCATGATGAACCTGTGTACCAACGCCGCTCATGCCATGGAAGGATCCAACGGCGTCCTCGAGGTGGGATTGGATGCCGTCTCCCTAGAGGATCCACTGTCTCTCCAGGATGCAGTACTAGCTCCGGGTTCCTATATCAGGCTTAGCATCCGGGACACCGGCCAGGGCATCCCACCCGAAATCATCGGCCGGATCTTCGATCCCTTTTTCACGACCAAAGAGCCCGGTAAGGGTACGGGGCTCGGGCTATCAGTAGTCCATGGGATTGTGCGTAGTCATGGCGGAGCGGTCACGGTCTGGTCTGAACCCGGAAAGGGATCACTCTTTGAGGTCTACCTTCCCAAAGTCGAAGCCCAGCCAGCTCAGGAGCCCTCACCTCCGGTACACCACACCAGCAAAGGAGCCCGTATCCTGTTCGTTGATGATGAAGACAGCCTGGTACGGATGGGCGAGATCCTCCTGACACGCGAGGGGTATCATGTGGTTGGAGAAACATCCCCATTGGCCGCACTCCAGCGTTTTCACGCTTCCTCCAATTCGTTCGACCTGATCATCACGGACTATACCATGCCGGGTATGACTGGTGTGGCTATGCTTCGTGAGATCCGCAAGACTCATCCACATCTCCCAATTGTACTCACTACGGGATATACAGACCCAGTTACAGCCAACGATGAAGCAGAATTGCGAATACACAAGATCCTCAGAAAGCCAGTGCTGACGGACCAATTGATCGAGGTCATTGAAGAGGCTCTCCACAAGGGGAGAATCCCAGTCCAGACGTGACTTGAATGATGGCCCGTGCGTTGTGTGACAATATCCAAGGAGGGTTCTATCCTCCGCGGCCATTGTTAACATCGGCCAGGCGCCAGGAAGGAATAAAATGATCGATCCACAAAATCTTCTGGGCGGTCTATTGAACACCGCATTGTCCTCCGGCCTCAAGACAGGAAAGATGAACAAGCATGCGGGGGGTTTGGGTGGTCTGCTCGATCCAAGCAAGGCCGCCATGGGGATGGGCCTGATCGGGCTGGCGATTGGAGCCTTCGAGCATTTCACCCAACAGGGAGGCCCGGCCGCCGGACAGAACGCTAGTTCTCCATCTGGCCCTCCACCACTCCCCGGTGCTCCGGGAGCAATGCCTCCGCCTCTGCCCACACCACGGCACGAGGGAGCCATGCCACCCCCACCACCTGCCCTTTCTCAGTCATCCACCTCCTCAAGTTCCCAGGAGGAGGAGGCATACCTTCTAATCCGTGCAATGATCGCAGCTGCCAATGCGGACTACTCGGTCGATGATACCGAAAGAGCCGCCATCCTCGCGCGTATCGAGGAAGCTGGCCTCAATGAACAGGAGAGAAATTACATCCTCAGCGAGCTCGACCATCCCCTTGGACTGGTGGAATTAACAAATCAGGTGAAGACACCGGAGATGGCCGGGCAAGTCTACGCCGTCTCGCTCATCGCCACCCAAGCCGACACCGAGGTGGAGAGGAATTATCTGAGGAGTCTCGCCAAACGCTTGAAGTTGGAGGCATCCACTGTGACCCGCTGGCATCAAAACTTGGGAATTGATACTTTTTAATTAATGGAGGTGTGGAAATGGCGCTTTGGTATCTGAGTTACAACGGTCAACAGATGGGTCCTTTCGATCAGGCCCGGGCTATCGAGATGGCCGCCACCAATCCGGATGGGCTGGCCTGGACGGAGGGGATGCAGGACTGGAAACCCATCAAGGAAGTTTCCGGACTGGGGCTAGCCGCATCTCGTCCACTCCCTCCACCCCCCAAGGTCTCCCAGAGCGCGGATGTGATCGACTTCAAAATCCTCGGGAGTGAAATGCAATTTGTCGAGGTAGAACTCGATCCCGGTGAGAGCGCGGTGGCGGAAGCCGGTGCGATGATGTACAAGGATTCCACGATACAGATGGAGAGTATCTTCGGTGATGGTTCGCAAACCGGGGGGACCAGCTTCATGGACAAGTTGCTGGGCGCGGGCAAGCGCCTCCTCACCTCCGAGAGCCTCTTCACCACAGTCTTCACACAAACCGGCACTGGCAAGGGGCGTGTCGCCTTCGCAGCTCCCTACCCCGGCAACATCATCCCACTCCCCCTTCAATCAGTGGGGGGGCGGATCATCTGTCAAAAGGACAGCTTCCTATGCGCCGCCCGTGGAGTCTCGATTGGAATCGAATTTCAGCGCCGGATTCTGACGGGCCTGTTTGGCGGCGAGGGTTTCATCATGCAGAAGCTGGAAGGGGATGGCATGGTCTTTCTCCACGCTGGCGGCACCATCGTAGAACGTCAGTTAGGGCCGGGTGAGTCGCTCCATGTCGATACTGGTTGCGTGGTGGCCTACGAGGGAGGCGTGGACATGGATATTCAGCAGGCCGGTGGGATCAAGACGATGCTGTTCGGTGGTGAGGGATTGTTCTTCGCCATACTGCGTGGCCCAGGGCGGATATGGTTACAGTCGCTGCCCTTCTCGCGCCTAGCGGGTAGGATGTTGATGGCCTCCCGGGGTGGGAAGGAAGAGGGTTCCATTCTCGGTCCACTCGGTGGACTGTTGGATGGAGATAACCGGTTCTAGGTTTGGAGAGATACTCCTCATGGCATTGTCACCCCATTTGAGCGCCATTCTGAAACAACCTGCCATCTTGGAAGGACCCGCTCTCAGAACCACTCCCTTCACGGAATGGCCCGAACCCAAGCCGTGGATGCTGGAGTCATTACGAAAGGTGTGGGAATCCCGCGAGTGGGGTGTCGGCGCACCGGTCATCGATGAGTTCGAAAAAAAATTCGCCAGATACATCGGAGTCCATTCAGCGGGTAGCTGTGTGAATGGAACCGAGGCGATCACAGTGGCCTTGCGGGCTACTGGAGTCCGGCAAGGCGATGAGGTCATAACCTCCCCTTACACCTTCATCGGCACCATCACCCCCATCATGGCCTTGGGAGCAATCCCCAAGTTTGTGGATATCTCTCCCACCAACTACCTGATCAATGTGGACCAGATCGAGGCGGCCATCACGGAACACACGCGAGCCATCATCCCGGTCCATATCGCTGGCTGCCCGGTGGCCATGGAACGAGTCAACGCCATCGCCAGAAAACACAACCTCATCGTGATCGAGGACTGCGCGCAAGCGCATGGCGCGGCCTGGCAAGGAAAGAAAGTGGGGGCCTGGGGGCACGCGGGCACCTTTAGTTTCCAAACGAGCAAGAACATGAGCGCTGGTGAGGGGGGAGCGGTCACCACGGATGATCCCGGCACGGCGGACCGGATCTTTGCCGCCAAGAACTGCGGGAGAGTTCCGGAAGGAGTGTGGTATGAGCACAAGTTCTTTGGGACCAACCTCCGTCTCTCAGCCTGGCAGGCGGCGCTTCTTCTGGGGCAGATCGATGAGGTCGATACGGAGAATGCCCACCGCCACGCCAACGCACTTTATCTCGATTCGTTGCTGCAAGAGGTGGCAGGTATCGAGACCGTAGCGGCCGATCCAGAGGGTGTCACCTCCCACGCCCATCACCTGGTGCTCTTCCGGTATCACCCCGAGGCCTTTGCGGGAATGAGCCGTGACCTGTTCACTCAATCTTGCGTGGCGGAGGGAATCCCCATCAGTAACGGTTATGTCCCGGTCTACCAGCAGGGCAGTGTCGCCGAATATGCCTCCTGGCCGTATATTGCTCCGATACTGAGATTCCGTGGAATCGATTATACCCAGGTGGAGTGCCCGGTAGCCGAACGGATTTCAGGGTATGAGGGGATGTGGATACACATGGGAGCGTTGATGGGTTCGCGGGAGGATATGGAGTCCATCGTGGAGGCATTCCTGAAGATCCAGCACCACGCGGGAGAGATACGCACGCGGTTGACGGAATATGTCCATCCCGGAATCACCCCTTCCGGTGGGAACGTTGTTGCTCCCGGACCGCTTTCCAGTCCCGCGTATAGACCGCCTTTGGCACGTCTTCATTTCCCAGTCCTTCCAGATCCTGACCGCCCACCAGGGTCAGACCATACAACCCGCTGACTCCCCCCTGCATGGTGGCGCCGAGATACTCATTAAACCGGGGATCCAGGAAATCGATCACATAACCCAGACGATGCAGGTGGTGTTGTGTGGCCAGTTGTAAAGCAGGCGGTGCGAGAGGGACTGCCAGTCCACCCCGGCGCGCCCCTTTGGGGTCAAGGGCTTGCGCACCTCTTTCCAGGAAGAGACTCACTCCATCCGGAGTGTAGGGCGGATCGGTAAAAAAGAAATCAAAAGACCCAGATAGAGTCTTGGGAAGGGATTGCCGGAGATCTGCCTGAAGCACCGCCAAGGGAAGGTCCTCGCTCTGAGCCATGTCGCCGATGAACTCCACAAGCCGGGGATCCACCTCCACAACCACCATCATGCACCCACGCAGAACCTCCTCTCCCAGCGTCTTGCGGACCATCAGCAAAGTCACCAGTGAGGTCAGGTCATCATCTCCCAGCAAGAGGGCGCGTTTGCCTTGAATCAAGCCGAGATCCAGGAAGAGCTCAGCACGCCTCAGGACTGTCTCAAGGGTGGCATGGGATTGGTCCCAACCCGGATCAGCGGAAGGACGCTCCTCATAAATTTCTTCCAGGAGTTCCATGAACGGACCGGCGATATCCTCACCATCCGGTTGGGGTAAGGGGATGTAATCGAGAGAGGCCGAAGCATCGCCCTCGATACCCTCTTCTTCCAAGTCCTCGTCCTCGATATCCCCGTTATCAAGGTCTTCTTCTCCAAGATAATCCGCGAACAGATCCTCCTGATCCAGATCTTCTTTCAGGCCCGATTTTTCCATCTCTTTTTCAAATCGAGCCTCTTGATCGACCTCATCGAGGAGGGCTCTCTTTCCGGCCAGACCATCTCTTTGTTCAGGAGCTTGAACCGGAAAGGGTGTGGGTAGTGTACTCACTTGGTCTTCCGTCCCGGTGAGTGGTGCGGGCTTTGGCGGGACTCCCCAAATTGCCCCAACGACACTGGCATATTGACTGGAAAAAACCATGCCACCCTTGCGGACTAGCCAGCCCTGTTTTTCAAGCTCCCGGCGGATCGCGGAGACGAGTGGGATGGGCAACCCCACCTCCGCGGCCACTGCCTTAGGGGAGGCCGGTTGCAGCCGGTGAATCAGACGCAGAACCGTCTCCACACCGCTAGGCCCTTCCTCGAGAGAGGTGGCCTCAGCAACCCTTTCACAGATTTCAGCCAGTTGTTTTTGGGGGTCCATGGACAATGAAAAAGGCCCGTTGACCAGAATGATCCACGGGCCTGTGTCTTTGCTTGTGTGCGAGGTTTAGGAGGTCGGCTCGAGAATCGAGATGATACGGCGCTCCCGGCCTTTCTTTGTGAAGCAAACAATCCCATCAATCTTGGCGAAAAGAGTATCATCGCCACCCTTGCCAACATTATCGCCCGGGTGAAAATGGGTTCCCCTCTGACGCACCAAGATTGATCCCGCGCTAACAACCTCGCCCGCGAACCGTTTCACTCCCAGCCGTTGGGCATTACTATCGCGTCCGTTTTTGAGCTTACCACCGCCGCTCTTTACATGAGCCATTTCCGCGTCTCCATCTTTATCTCGTGTGGAATCCCACCGGGATCCCATTCTTTGGCAACCAATGAAGATACCAAGGGAGCCCCCGGAACACAAGCCCCTTGACCCATTGGAACATCCACGGATCTTCCCAGACGATGGCAGGAGGGTTACGCTATCCTTAGAGAGGGAAAGGGTATGCCAGAGCTACCGCGGAGTCTTGCGGAAGGGCATATTCCATCATGAGTAGGGACCGGTCAGGAGTTCCCGAATCACATTCCCGCCGGAAGAGACGGAATCGAGGAAGAGTATGGCAGACGATAACAAAAAGGCTACGGCGCCCATCCAACTAGGGCCAGACAACGGGAAACGCAGTCTCTCTCTCGATGACCTGATGGAAGCGGCGGGTTTTGTGACCCAGGCTCCAGCAGCTACTACCGAGTCCGAAGCGGCACAACCCTACCGGGCCCAGGAAGTTCATGTCGATGCCTTCGGAAAACCAGACTCCGCTGATGCACAGAAGAGTCTGGCCGAGATATTGGGATACCCTTATGTGGATGTCTCAGCCATCCGCCCCACCCCTGAACTCCTCAAATCCATCCCCAAGAAAATTATCACCCGGTATAAGACCATCTTCCCGGTGGAAATCACGCCCACCACACTCAAGGTGGCCTTCGCCGATCCCTATGATGTTAACGCGCATACCGATGTCGAGTTGATCGCTGATAGTCTAGGGCTACAACTTGAAATGTGCCTGGGTGAGGAGGCCGATATCACCCGGGCGATCGATACGTATTTCACCGCCGAACGGAACCAGATCTCCGCGTTGATCGATGAGATTTCCGATACGACCACCGCCTCAGCTGGCAATCAGGCCATCTCCCGCGCGGGCGCCAACGTGATGGTTTTATCGGAGACCGACGATGAGGACTTGGGATCCCTGGCCAAGTCGCTGGAGGGAGTGGACCTCGAATCCAATGAGGCGCCTCTGGTTAAGCTGCTCAACCTCATCTTCCGCAAGGCCCTGAAGATGCGGGCTAGTGATATTCACTTCGAATCCTATTCAGATGAGTTCCGCATACGGTTCCGGGTTGACGGTGTATTACAGGACATCGAAAGCCCCCCCACGAAACTCCAGGCCTCCATGATTTCGCGTCTCAAGATCATGTCGGGTATGGACCTGGCCGAAAAGAAGATCCCCCAGGATGGCCGTATCCAGTTACGCCTGGAGGACAAAGACATCGACTTCCGTGTTTCCTGCCTTCCCTCCATCTGGGGAGTCAGCATGGTCTTGCGTATCCTTGACAAGACCGGACTTATGCTCGGTCTGGAGGAAGTCGGCTTCATGCCCGACAATGTTGCCCTCTTCAAGAAGCTCATCAAGCGTCCCAATGGGATCATTCTGATGACCGGGCCAACCGGTTGTGGTAAGACCACAACCTTGTATTCGGCTCTCAATTCCATCAACACCGCCGATACCAAGATCATTACGGTGGAGAACCCCGTCGAGTATATGATTGAGGGGATTAACCAGGTGCAGGTCCATGAGGAGATCGGGCTCGATTTCGCCAATGTGCTCCGCACCATGCTGCGTCAAGCCCCGAATGTCATCCTCGTGGGTGAAATGCGTGACCTCGAAACCGCCGAAACCGGTATTCGCGCGGCGCTCACCGGTCACTTAGTGTTCAGTACTCTACACACCAACGACGCCCCCAGCGCCACCACCCGTTTGATCGAAATGGGTATCAAACCCTACTTGGTTTCCTCAGCCCTCCAGGCTGTCATCGCCCAACGTCTGGTAAGAAAGATCTGCCCGGAGTGCAAGGAACCCTATTACCCACCACCGGCGCATATCGAGGAATTTGGTGTCAATCCCGATGAGTTCCGTGGACAACCCTTCTATCAAGGTGTGGGATGCCATACCTGCAACTACTCAGGATACCGTGGACGAACCGCCATCCACGAAATCATGGTGTTAAGTGATGATCTCCGGAGCCTGATTCTCAAGACCGCTTCCTCCGAGAAGGTCCGCCGCAAGGCACGTGAAGAAGGCATGAGAACTCTGCGTGAGGATGGCTGGCAAAAGATCCTTCGTGGCGATACGACCATCGAGGAAGTGATGCGTGTCACCGCGGATGAGCTCAAGTAAGGGATATGGCGATCAGTTTTTGAGGTTTTGGTAGATCAACAATCCCAGAAAGAGAAAACCGAACAGGCCATAAGTGCACACCCAGAGTGCAAGCATTCCGGCGTTGATATCGATATATTGACCCGAGAGAAGGACTGTCATGGTCCAGCCATAGAAGCATAGCCAAACGATTAAGATGGTTCTCTGCCAATTCCGGTAGGCGCAAAGAGCCAATATGATAATGGCAATAATCAGGGAGTAATCAGGGATTTCATAACTCAACCACGCTGCCTTCCATGCCTCGACAAGATCATTCATTTCAGTCTCCCTTTCCTCCTGTTTCTCAGGCTATTTTATTGCGGAAATGATGGCAATGTCAAATAAGATTTTACATACACAAGCCGATTCTCACCCAAGTGATTCCTCAGTTAATGGGAAGAATCTTCTCTCTATTCAAGGACTTAGGGCCTCTTTTTTTATCAAAGGGAGACAGCTGCGGGCGGTCGATGAGGTATGGTTGAACATCCCGCCAGGCGAGGTCGTGGGCTTGGTGGGTGAGTCGGGTTGTGGGAAGAGCGCCACAGCCCTTTCGATCTTGCGTTTGATCCCTTCTCCACCAGGAAAAATCATGGGTGGGAAGATCCTGTTCCAGGGTGATGACCTACTCACCCTGCCAGAGAAATCGATGCGCACTGTCCGTGGCAACCGGGTCTCAATGATTTTTCAGGAACCAATGACCGCGCTCAATCCTGTCTTCACAGTGGGCAATCAAATCGGCGAGGTCTTCCGGGTACACCGGAACATGAACCGCTCGGAGGCCTTCCAGGCCAGTGTTGAGATGCTCGCCAAGGTCCGGATGCCGGAGCCAGAGAAGCGTGCGAAAGAATACCCCCATCAGCTTTCGGGCGGGATGCGTCAACGCGTCATCATCGCCATGGCATTGGCGTGTGAGCCGGATCTGCTCATCGCTGATGAGCCCACCACCGCGCTGGATGTCACGGTCCAAGCGCAGATCCTCTCGCTCATGGATCAGCTCCGCCGGGAGAGGAACTGCGCGGTGTTGCTCATCACACATGATTTGGGAGTGGTTGCGGAGGTTTGCCACCGGGTCGCCGTGATGTATGCGGGTGAGATCGTCGAGGAGGCCACGGTTCAGGAAATCTTCGACTCCCCCAAGCATCCTTACACGCGGGGCCTACTGCAATGTGTCCCACGCGTGGACCGTCCTGGCCGGGACAAGCTCGCGGTAATCCGTGGTACTGTTCCCGATCCATCCATCCCGGTACCCGGCTGCCGTTTCGCTCTCCGCTGCGATCAGCGGATGCCGGTATGTGATCAGCAACCCCCCAGTCTGCTGCCTGTTGAGGGATGTGCCGGGCATGTCCGCTGCTTCCTGCACCATCCTGCAAAACTCCAACATCCCTAGCACTGGAAAGATACATGCACATCAGCCAGCTACTGCCCCTGTGTTCACTTCTTTACCTGGCGCTCCCCTATTTCCTGTTCGCCTGTGGCTGGCTCAAGAGTTGGCTGGCCGCAGTTTTCATGCTGTGTCTCCTGGCGGGACTGATCCTCTCCGGAAAAGAGATTCTCCGCTGGCCCCCACCCCCCGGTGAAAAAAAGGGTTGGCGGATGGGGATGGAGTGGGGTTTGACGCTTCTGATTGCGGTGGCATGGGTCTCCCTTTCGGGCGTGAGCGGAATGGGTTTCATGAATTTGGATTACCCCAAGCATCATGCCATTCTCAAGGATCTCATCGTCTTCCCTTGGCCAGTGTACTACTCGGATGTACCCCGCGTGGAAAGCCATTATTTCCAATGCTATTACATCGCCTGGTATCTCCCAGCGGCATTGATCGGAAAGGCTGGGGGGTGGATTCAAGCCAATCACACCTTATATGTCTGGACAATAATGGGTGTCTATCTCAGTCTGCGCTGGTTCCGCCGGTGCGTGGGGACGGACTGCCTCATCATCTACCCACTATTTGTTTTCCTGGGGGGACTAGATGTTATTGGTGGTTACCTCAGCAATCATGAGATTCGCGATGGAACCATGCACATTGAGTGGTGGATACAAAATGAGGATCTTCCCGAGCACCTGAGGCGGATCTTCCAGTACTCCTCCAATAGCACCCTGCTGTGTTGGGTTCCGCAACATTGCCTGCCGGGCTGGATCCTGACCGGGTTGATCATGAACCTTTCGTTGCAGCAGGTTTCACGGCGCATCATGTTCTTCGCGGCGGCCTTGAGTGGCCTGTGGTCGCCTTTCATCACCATTGGTCTCATTCCTATCATCCTGGCCTCGCTCTACCGCTCCCGGATCCACGAGGCAATCTCTTTCCAGAATCTTGTGGTAGCACCCCTGATCCTGGTCATCATCGCCCTCTTCCTTGCCAGCCACATACCACAGATGATCCCCCATGGGGCGATCTGGAATCTATATGATTTCTATGCCCTCTGGCCCAAGTATCTGCTCTTTCTCGTGCTCGAGGTCTTTGTCTTCGCCATTTTCTGTATCCCTTCTCTTCCCCAGTGGCGGGGACGGGGCACACCGCTATTCATCCTAGCCTTGGTAACCCTGACCGTGCTACCGCTTTACCGGGTGGGGGCCAACACCGACCTGATGATGCGTGCCTCTATCCCTTCCCTGTTCGTTTTATGGGTTTTTCTGCTGGGAACACTCACTAGCCGTGAAGGGGTGGGACTCAATCCACAAGCCAAACGAGGGGTACTCGTGCTTCTCCTGGTGGCGTCGATCGGTGGTGGGAGTGAGATCGCAAGATCCTTGAATGGGTATTGCTCGGTGGTTCCTCACTGGGATGGAATTTCGAGTGTGGTCCAACTCTGGGATGGAGTCCGTGAACTCTATTTCGGAGATGAGGATTCATTCTTTTTCAGACACCTCGCTCCCCCACGGGAATCCCCTCACCAGCTCTCCGGGGGGATACATCAACAAGCCAACCGCACCGATGAGCCGGTCACCGCACGGGATGTCACAGTCCAGACACAAATCCTCTCCATTCATGTATGCCGGTTTACGGCAGTCTGCGATCCACGGAATCCTGTGTGTGATCTTCAGACACCCAGTCTCTTGCCCGTGGAGGAATATGCGGATCCTGTGCGCTGCTTCCTGCATCATCCCGCCCACCCCCAACATCTCTAACACTGGAAAGATATATGCACCTCAGCCAACTACTGCCCCTGTGTTCACTTCTTTACCTGGCACTCCCTTATTTCCTGTTCGCCTATGGCTGGCTCAAGAGCTGGCTGGCGGTGGTTTTTATTCTGTGCCTCCTGGCGGGACTGATCCTCTCCTCGAAAGAGATTCTCCGCTGGCCCCCACCTTCCTGTGAAAAAAAAGGATGGAAGACAGGGATGGATTGGGGTCTGACACTCCTGATCGCAATTGCATGGGTATCTCTGTCTGGCGTTGGTGGAGTTGGATTGCAGAACACCGACTATACGAAGCATAACGCAATCCTCAAGGACCTAATGCAATCCTCATGGCCGGTATATTACGATCATGTTCCTCCCACGGGAGCCAGTTTCTTCCAATCCTATTACACAGCCTGGTATCTCCCAGCCGCGCTTACCGGAAAGGCCTGGGGGTGGGTCTACGCCAACCGTGCTCTTTATGTTTGGACAACGTTGGGGGTGTATCTCAGCCTTCGCTGGTTCCGCCAGTGTGTGGGGACAGGGAGTTACGTGGTATGCCCACTCTTCATTCTCTTGGGAGGGTTGGACCTCATCGGATTCAGTCTTCTCAACAAGGGCCTGCCACGGGATGGAACCATGCATATCGAGTGGTGGTTACGCGATGACACACTCCCCATGAATCTCAAACGTATCTTCCAGTACTCATCAAACACAACCCTTTTATTTTATGTTCCTCAGCATTGTCTGCCGGGATGGATTATCACAGGTATGATCACCCATCTCTCAATCGAGCAGGTATCCCGCCGTATCATACTGTTTGCGGCTTCGTTATGTTGTCTTTGGTCTCCATTTATCGCTATCGGTCTCATTCCAGTGGTTCTGGCCTCGCTATACCATTCCAAGATCCGGGAGCTGATTTCATTCCCGAATCTTGTGGTGGCTCCCCTCATCGTTCTTATTGTGGCTGTATTCCTCTCCGGTAAAAATCCCGAGGCAATCCCGCATGGGGCAATATGGAACCTGTACAACCTTTATGACCTGCTCCCACGTCTTCTGATATTTCTGGTTCTTGAGGTCTTCATTTATGCTGTTTTTTGTAACCCCTCGTTACCCCAATGGCATGGAAGAGGTGGCCCCTTACTCCTCCTAACCTTGGCAACCCTTGTCGTGCTTCCAGCTTACCGGATCGGCGAGAACAATGACCTCATGATGCGGGCCTCCATCCCTTCGCTGTTCGTGATGTGGGTCTTCCTGGTGGGAAACCTCACAAACCGCGAGGGTGGCCTCAGTCCTTTGGCCAGGAGGTGTCTTCTCCTCATCATACTGGTGGGAGCGATGAGTGGCGGAGCTGAGATCCTGAGATCCCTAAAGGAGTACACCGCTCAGGTCCCTTCTTGGGGAGGAACCGTGGGCGTACCCAGCTTGGTGGAGAGTCTCAACGGACAATATCTCGGCCGGGAAGATTCTCTTTTCTTCAAGTATCTCGCTCCTCCCCCCGTGAAGCCCACAGACTAAGACCTTCACTTTGAAACATGGAAAAGCGTTTGCACCACGGGCCGCGACTCAAAGTTGCTTTCAAAGGGAGGTGAACAACTGAGCGCTCCCAACAGGAGATCACCCTGCGGTGGGTTGTTTGAATCCATTTTAAGTCCGAAGGGGATGGTCACCCTTTCCTTTTTCAGCCAGGACTGCACAACCTTGCCGTGGCTCATGGGATCCAGATCCAAATCGATACGTTCGCCGGTTTTTTTAACGATGAACGAGCCATTCACCGCATAGACCCGTTGCCGTGCATAACGGTTGCTGCCGAACTCATTGGAAAAGATGAGCTTCCCGCTGGGATTCAGCCCAGGGATGAAAAACCAGCGCAGGGCGAGGTTGTTGGCTAGATGACCACTGGGGAAACCAATACCAAGTTCCCAGACGATCTGGCCCGAGAGCATTTCCAACCAGTTACGTGGACCAAGAGACATCTGTCCACCTTCACCACAGGTCCACCCGGGTTGTTCATGGGCAGCTGCTTGAAAAAGAGTCTCTACCCGCCACCTCCGTCCTTGCAACGCCGGGAGAACCACATCCGGCGAATCGGTAAGGACATGGAACTGGCCCCTCTGTGTGTCACATGCTTTCAAGAACTCCTGCAGCTTCTCACGCTGACTGGGCGAGGCCCGGTCGTTGCCTTCAGTGAATGAACCCCACTGAAGCTGATTTTCGAGGCCAGCTGCTAATGCGATCAGTTTCCAGAATTGGTAGGAACCGAAACAGCTGTAGGAAAGCACCGTGTCTCCAGGCCGAAGAGTCTTCAGGACCTCCTTGACTGCAACATACCGGATATCCCCGTAGCACTGTTTGAGGCTGGGGTAGTTCTCAACCAATCTGGCATGGAACACTACAAATAAAGCTGCCGACAGAAAACAGACCGCCACGGTTCTCAACGGCTTGGCTATGGGGAGTGCTTGGATCCGGAGTAGAAGGACATCCAGAGAAAATGGAATGAAGATGGAGAGACAAAAAAGGGGAAAGAGATAAAAGGCCAGGACCTCTTCACAGGCCCACGGCTTGAAACGCATAAGGAACACCACCGGTACAGCAACACCACCGGCCATCAGGATGATTCCGAGTAACCGCCTTTGGCTTTGAACCGGATCACTGAGCGCCAGTAAAGCGCCAGAAACAGCCATCACAATCCCTGTAATCCCAAAATCCTGGAAGATCAGAGCGGCGGCTTGATCCCATCTCGCCCAAACTGGGTAGTAGGGCGGATAAAGAGACGAGCTCCCCAAGGTGAACTTGCCATGGAGCTGAAGGCCTTCGGCCCAGGTGATTCCATGTGACCACCAGGAGAGAGGAATGTAGAGATAAGGGAGTAACCCAAGACACAATCCGGCCAATAAACAACAAGGACTACCGAATGGGCGCGGTGAACGCCATACCGCGAGAATCATGGCAACCACCACTGTGAGCAGACAGAAAGGCGCCGCTAGGAGATGGTGAGTTAATTGGAGACCACAGAGCATTCCAACCAGGAGGAACCTGAATGCTTGAGGTTGACGCAAGCATCCCAACATGGCCAGTAGACTCCCCAACAGAAGGACATGTGAGAATTGGTACACCTCACAGAAAAGGGCTTGTGACCAGAATGTCCCGCTCAACCCCACAAAAATAATCCAAACAATTACAGAGAACCGCGAGACCCCCAATTGTCTGAGAAAGACAAATCCCAGAGAAAGAGATATCAGCGCGAAGACCGCTGAAGAGGCATTGGCGCAGAAAATGAATTTTTCAGCGGGGACACACTCATAAAGCAATCGCAACAGACACAGGAATGATGGATACCCATTTGTGTGAGCAACCTCAAACTGGGTGGCCCGCCACATGAGATTGCCGGGATCATCGTGAATCCCACCAACCAGGTTCCGGGCAAAGGTGCCCCAATAGACTGTGGCGAGGAAACCGATGGCGAGAGCGGGCACAATCAGTTGCCTCGCAGCCCCTCTCCAGTTCCAATAAGCAGCAGGCTGAGGTAACTCCTGGGTTACTCCATCTTCGGGACATGAATCCAGGCTGGCTGTCTGGATCGTTCCACCCATATTGGGTGTAGTGGCCTCGTTCATATATACATCCTTCCCCGGTGGTGCCAAAACGCTCTCCACCCTTCCACACCCCTCTGGATCCCTTCATATGGGAATTGAGATTATTGTCCAACCAGATCTTTCCGGACCAACACCTCCCGGCCAGTACCTTGGACCTCATACCGGACAAACCCATAGCTGTTTGGATCTTTAGAAAAGGCTTGCCATTCCGGATCTTCCTTGAAAGCGGGATGGTTGCGCAGCCGGTCCATGACGACAACCATGTTGACCGCTTTCTTCCGAAGGAAGTCGAGGAAATCACCCTCCTTTTCAGAGATGTGCACATAGGTGTAATTCATTCCCAGGTGTAAAGGGAACCTGATCTGCGAAAGGAGGTTGACTTCTTGATTAATCTCGAGCGAACGGATGAGCCGGATCGTGGTGATATTGGGAAGAACTGAGTTGCTTCCCAACAATGACTGACAGCCAGGAGTAAAAACAAGCGCCAATACACAGCAGAGAAGCAACACCGGATACCGAACCGGATCAGTCCCGCGAAGGACTGAAGGTTGCGTTGACGTCATTTCCATCTGGCTAACCGGAGAGTCCTCGCGGGCGCTGAGAATCACCACCGGCAGGAGGATCAACCATAGCCCCGGGATGAACAGGTAATGCTCCCGGGGGAAGATGATGATGGCGGCAATCAACGAGGGAAGCAAGTACGCCGCGGCCACCAGGATGAGATCCAGGTTGTGGGTCAGGTTGGTCCTCATGCGGGAGAAAGTCACTCCCGCCCGGTAGATCAGGAAAGCCATCAGCAAGATCAGGAGAACACCTTCCCAATACACGAAACGGATGGGAACCAAAATGCTCGCATGGGCTAGGAAAAGGTGAGCTAAGGTGGCGGGAATCCCCAGGAGATTCACACCGGTATGCCTCAAGAACAGGAGGGGATTGGCCACCAAAACGGCACCCAATCCCGCCGTGGTTCCAAAGTTTTCGCGCAGGATCTGTTCCCAATCAAACCAGGGACGCAGATCAGTCCGTCCATTCCAACGCAACCAGTTGATGGAGAAATGCTGTCCGAAGGCAATCATGCCACGGTCCCCGGAGAGCGGAATTCCGATCAAGTAGAGGCATATCCCCGCCAGAAAAGCTCCCACCAGAAGCTCAATGAGATCAACCCAGGTACATTCTCTCCAATAAAGAATGGCTACCAAACCACCGGTGATGACCAGGAGGATGAAGGTGTAAAAGAACTCTGGATGGACATAACTGCACAGAAAACATCCCGCGCCACCAATCCACAGACTCTGAAGAAGCCGTTTGGCGAATGCCGAGAACACAACCGCTCCCAATAGGATAACCGCGCAAAAATGATTGACCTTGGGCCACACCCCCAGATTGCAGTAACTCACCAGAAAGAAGAGCGACACCCCAAAAGCCAACGGAATTTGTACCTTACGGACCCGCAGGGCGGCATACAACAACACCGGCAAGGCCAGGGTAATTCCCACACAGTTCACATAGAAGAGCGGGATGCTGTCATGAATGACCGTGGAAAGCAGGTGATACCAAACCGAGTAGAAGGGGCTCCTGTCCGGGGCATTACATGTCGTGAGCCAATGGAGAGGATCTGTCATGCAAGTGCCCACCCACAGGTAGCACTCCTCATCCTGAAGCGTAAGGTCAAGGTATCTTTCGAGATGATGAAGGTATTTCCAGCCGCACAGCAGGAGCGTACCCAAGGCGAGTACATCCCTCCCGTACGTGAACCGCCCGCGTCCACCCGCCACGCTGGGTTCGGAGGAGATGGCCTCCAGCGCCGTATCATTCATTCCAACGGACTCTTTCCGGAGAGTTTGGATGGAGCGGAGAAGGCAGAGTTACTCCTCCTGCTCATCTCCCGCCTTCAGCCTGTCCAGCATTCCCCGGATATCCATGGCGCCTTGGATGGCGATGTAGATGGTCACGGTTGAATACCAGATCATGGCGGCGGCGGTCACACCCCACCAGAACCAATGCTCATTGGGAAACATGCACTTCGCTCCTTTGAGGCTTGAGTAGAGACCCCACCACCATGACGGTGCCAGCCAAGACATAGGCCGAGATTCCCAGATAATAGGGACCGATTGCTTTGATGGTGGCGGTGGTGGCGGGCACCTTTTCCAGGATCAGGAAACTCACCGGAACCACGGCTCCACAGATAATAGCTCCGGTGGCGCCCCAATTATTGGCTCGTTTCCAATAGCAACAAGCGATCAATAGGGTCGACATACTGGAGAGATAAATGGTCCCCGTCACTCCCAAGTAAGTCCATAAATCACCCTTCAATTCAAAAATGAGACCATAAAAAAGAAGGAAGACTCCAATCAGGGCAACGATCATGCGGTTCACCAGGAGCCCTCTTTTTTCGCTCCATCTTCCCTTGTGGAAAGGAGCCATGATGTCATTGTAAATCACACTCCCCCAGGTGAGCATGTAGGAGGAGTCGGTCGACATATCCGCCGCCAACATGGCCGCGATGAGGATGCCCATCAGGCCAGTGGGAACAAAGGCGCCGAGAAAGGTGGGCATGGCGAACAGGGATTCTTCACCCTCGAAAAACTGCGGGAGTGAAGCCAATGCGGCAATCCCCCAGATGGCGGGGATCAGGAAGCGGCAGATAAAGAAGAAACTGGTGGCCGTATAGACCCGTTGGCCGGTACGGGTGTCCTTGGCGGACAGGACACGCTGGATGGTAGTCTGCCAGGTCAACACCGCCGCCGTGTTCAAGAGGGCATTGAAAACTACATACCCCCAACCCATATCTTTATGCACGAAAGGATTGAATCCACCCGCGCCATGGTGTTTTTCCACGGCCTCGGTCAACGCACTCCACCCGATTTTGTCCATGACCAGGAAGGTCACCGCGATCAGTCCTACACTCATCACGATGAACTGGAGGTAATCGGTGATGAGCACCGAAAGCATTCCCCCCAGGATGGTGTAGACCGCCACGCAGAACAAAAGCGCGGCCATGGTTTTGACTAGATATTCTTCATCCATCCCACAGGCATACACCAGGAATTCCCCGCCGACACGGAGGAAGACCCCCATGTTCAAAAGGCCACCCAGCACAATCACCACCCCGCTCATCCAACGTACACGCGGGCCGAAACGCTTCTCGAAGAGCTCCGGAATAGTGATGACTCCCGCATCACGCAAGGGTTTGATGCAAAAGCCGGTCAGCCCCACAAAGAGCATCGCCAAAGCCATGAGGATTCCGGGAGTGGCGCCCGAGAAGCCCTTCTGGTAGCCATTCTGAGCGGAGTACATACAGGTGACCACGCCGAACTCGGTGGCCGCCAGCGAGGCAATCCCGAGGTACAGGTTCATCTCGCGTCCGGCCACCAGGTAGTGCTCCACCTTGCCGACATACTTCCGGACCATCACGCCAGCCGCCATGGTGACCAGGAGGTACAAACCCACAATGCTGCCATCGAGGAGAGAGAACTGGTGCATTAAGAAGAGCCCTTTCGTTCAACTTTTATCCGGATGAGATTATATCAAAGCGAATAACCTACCCCTTACGGGTACGGTTGTACCCGATTTGAGTACATGCCGCAACCACTCATATTCTCCTTACTCGCGATAAAATTCCCACTCGCGGACCGCCGAGGTGTCCTTCTCCAGCTTCCACGTGTACCGTTTATAAGGAGGTGTCTTCTTGATATGCGGACTCGTATGCGTGATCGTGAGATACAGATACCCCACATCCGATTGAAGATCATTGGCGCTGAGGAACACATTGGGACCCGTCGCATCCGTGATCACCTGAGTCCCCAATTTCCACTGGTAGTTGAGTGAGGGAATATCGACTGGCTCAATCTTGAATTCCTGAGATTGAGAACCTAATAACACAGTCACTTTGTTGGAGGGGGAGAGGGACTCAGCCAATTGGATCTTCTGAATAAACTTAATGATGTGTGCTTCGACACAAATAGGACAGAAAGGCTGATCAAGGCTGCGCATCAGACAATCTAGCGAAGGACGATAAACATCTTCTGTCCACCCCCTGGCTCCCTCGAAGGCCCCAATGATCCCCCGGTACTCCTCTGTTTCAGGAGTTGGAAGAGGAGTTCCCTCCTCAACCCAAACCTTCCAGGGCAGCCTGTCAAGATCATAATCGGGAGCCCAATTGGGACGGCCATCCGGGTTATCAGGGGGGATGGTGTATGCTGAAGATGGCCCTTTATACTCCTCCGCCAGATACGCAAAATGATGCCCCATCTCATGAAGCATAACCCCCAACATACCCTCTCCAGTGTAGGATACGGCCACACTGTCTTTGGCGGATCCCCCATAACGAGTGGTGTTGATTAAGATGAGACGTGCATCAACCACACCCGAGGAAAAGAAGTAATTGGTCGCTTGGAGGGCTTTGGATTCAGACACACGCCAGGAATCCTCGATCTGCGCGTCGAAATAGGTGTCGACAGAAATTCCTTCATCAGGGATGTCTCCACCCTCCTCCTGACTGACCACATCGATTTGGTAAATATTGACGAGATCCCAGTATTCATCCCAGGGAGGATACTTCGGCCAATTCTCCAGGAGGTTGCCCACATCTTGACCAAACACACCTTCATTAAGATTTTCCGCTGTGTACCCCTCGGACATGATGACCACCACGATCCGATTGGCGTCATCGCCTGTATCTCTGATTTTGGTGATCCCCAGGATGGCATCGGGAATGGTGCCTTTGTCACCTCCATGAGGTATGGGTAGTAAGATCTTCTCCCACTGAAAGGCCTGAGGTAGATCAGTCTCTGCATCATAATTCCCCGGCAAACGGATCAGCCGGATCCAGGCAGGATCAATCCCCTCGGGTGGGCCGATGGCACGGAACTCCACAGCTCCCTCTTCTGGAACAAGATTCCTTCCATCGCCACAGTCCGGGGGCACTCTCAAACCCAAGCCAATCTCCATCGTGGCACTGGGAAGCGTTTCCGCGTTTGCATTCAGCCACTCCAACTCATATCTCACCACGGGATATGAAGCGGCGACACCAAAGAGGCTGGTGTCTTTCATCATGGGCGGGATCCGCGCCGCATCGAGGATGGAGAGGTTGGCGCCTTCATATTGCAGCGCCACATTCCAGGTCACTGCTGGGTCAATTGCCGCCCCCCACGTAGTAGTCACACAAAACAACACAGGAAGGACGGCAACCTGTCTACGGGTCATGATGCTCATCCTCCTTCGATCAACACCATTTTATTTTCATTATTGCATACTCCCACTGCCCTGTTCACTCTACAATCCTAAATTATAAGTTACATTCTCACTACACCTTTTGTCTGGACTTCAGAGAGAGGATTCTCAGTCTCCTCATCGAGTGATACCTTGTTTATCAAATAATTGAGACTCGCTCTGCCTCGCACGTGGAGCGATGGTGGTATTCAACGAACAGTGTAGCAATTTCAATCGCCTTGGCTTACCCCGCAATATGAAAGCGGAGTCTCAAATGCAAAGGACGAATGAATTCGCTACTCCATCTACTGTCTTAATGGCCTATTTTCACCTTATGTGGGTGCCGTAAATCAGGACGATGGACTGACCAGAGATTCTTCGGAGAAGATGGAGCAATGATCCTCAATTGGTTATACCGCTTGATAGGTTCACTGGAGAAACACTGGCGCTGGTTTGGATGGCGTGGACTCCTCATTTATTTCCGTAGTAGATATCTGGGAGATCACAGCGAGGTAGTGGTATACCCTCCTCAACTCAAAGAACCCGTCACTCTCCGCTTAGGAACCGCTGACATCTTCTTTTATGGTGCGATCATTTCCGAAGGCGCCTATTACCTCCCCTTGAAGAATCCTCCACGGATCATTGTCGATGCAGGGGCCAACATTGGATTGACCTCCATCTATTTCGCCAACCGTTATCCAGAGGCACGCATCTTCTCTCTTGAACCAGATGAATCCAACTTTGCCATGCTCACGAGAAATACCGCTGGATATCCACACATTACACCCATTCACCGTGCTCTTTGGAATACCTGTACTGACCTCGAGGTTTATAATCCATTCAACAGTTTTGGTGGGATTGTGACCTGGACCCCAGATTCCACTAAACATATTCCCTCGCTCAGTAGAGTCACCACCACCACCATCCCGGAACTTATGAAGGAATATAAAATCGAATCGATTGATGTGTTAAAGGTGGATATTGAAGGGTCTGAGAAAGAAGTCTTTCAAGACTCCTCTGAGTGGATCGGACATGTCGGAATCATTGTCACGGAACTGCATGACCGGATCAAACGTGGCTGTTCCTTGAGTTTCTATAACGCCACGCAAGGGTTCGACCTTGAATGGCACCAGGGTGAACAGGTAGTGACCGCCCAGGGAGATCTGATCCAGAAAGAAAGTATAAAAGCGGCGGGTTGACCATTCAGTTCATTTTGGCGGAGTATGGTTCATATTCATCTATCTCGAACGGGAGGCGGCAATGACCCTAGTGAATCGTCGGAAATTTCTACAATCCGGATATGCGGCGGGGATGGCTTTGGGCTTGGGAACCGCCCGTTCGGCCAAGGCCATGGCCCCCATACCGCATACCGGAGAATCACGGCTCAAACTGAGCATCGCGGCCTATTCCTTCCGTAAAGAACTCAAAACTACTCCCCCTCAGATGACCCTCATCGATGACTTTGTGGAATTCGCGGCCAAGCAGGGACTAGATGCCATCGAGCCAACTTCGTACTACTTCCCAGAGCCGGTGACTGAGGAGTATCTGCTCGAACTGAAGCGGCGTGCCTTCATCGAGGGGCTCGATATTTCGGGGACCGCCATCGGGAATGTGTACACCCACCCCAAGGGTCCCGCGAGAGACAGCGAGATCCAGAAGACAAAAACCTGGATTGACCGCGCGGCGCTACTGGGTGCCCCCTGCATCCGTGTCTTCGCGGGACAGATCCAGGAGGGCAGCACTCTGGAACTGGCCCGGCAATACACAGTCGAATGTCTCGAAGAGGCCTGTGCCTATGCCGCCACCAAGGGGGTGTTTTTGGCTCTAGAAAACCATGGCGGCATTGTGGACACGGCTGACCACATGCTCCCGATCATCGAAGCAGTGAAGTCGCCCTGGTTTGGAGTAAACCTCGATTCCGGCAACTTCACCTCCGAGGATCCCTATGCCGACATCGCCAAGATCGCACCGTATGCGGTCACGGTGCAAGTCAAAGTGGAGATCAACCCCGGCGGAAAGGGCAAGGTTCCCGCTGATTTGCCCCGCATCATGAAGATCATTAAGGACTCGGGATACCGTGGTTATGTTGCGTTGGAATACGAGGCCGATGAACCCGTGCTGGAGGCCGCGCCGAAGATTCTGGCGAAGTTGAAGGAGCTGCTCTGAAACCAGAAGGATCATGACAGACGCGGAGGAAGCGGTCGTCGAGGAATATGCACAAGTCGCGCGTGAGGCTGTCTCGCTCATGGAACGGATCGAAGATCTCTCCGCCGCGCAGCTGGTCCATGGAGCAGCCACCATCCTCCCCCGTTTGTACCTCCTCGGTTTCCTTCTGCCGTTGGTGGATGTCGAAACGGAAAATATTTCAAAGCCCAGCAGAAGCTATGAGGAGTGGACGAAACTTCGTGAATCTATCGCACGAGTGATGGGTGAATGGGACGGTTATCGGAAAGTCTTCGACTGTTATGAAGACACAGAGGTTGTCATGGGCACTCTCTCTGATGACCTGACGGATATCTGTTGGGACCTGGAGACTCCTTTAAAACGCTATGAGGGGGGCGAGATCGGGGATGCGGTGTTCGAGTGGAGAGAGACCTTTCGCTCACACACCGGAGAACATACCACGTCCGCCATGCGGGCCATTTATTGGCTACGTCGTAACCACGTTTAAGCCCTTAGTTCATTGGAAACACATCGTAAAAAGCAACGAGTAACCGGGTGGGAAACAGGATGCTCCACTACATAATGGGAGGTTTACGGATGAAAACACTTCATTTCTTGGCAATACTAGGCACACTGTTTTTTCTGCTCCCCCTTGCACAGGCCGGCGACTACGGCTCCACATTGGTCGGCCTCCAATCCGATGGAAAAGTTGTGGTTCCCACCAACCAAGTTCTCTCTCCCGCTGGACGGCAAACCCATCTGCCTCTGCGCGCGAATGACCTAGCGGTCTCACCCGATGGCAGCAAGGTGGTTGTCCTCGGGCACAATGCAATCATGATCGTAGAGGCAGCGAGCGGCCAGATCCTCGCCTCCACGGATTACTCAAAAACCCCAGAGGGCAAGGGAGGAAGTTATAGGGGGATCGTCTTCTCACCGGATGGAAGCCAGGTCATCACCTCCAACATTGGTGGAGCCTTGGATATTCTACTCCTCCCCAAACTTGGTGAACGCACCAAGCGCCGGGTGATTCCCCTCAAGGATGGGGAGTCCTACCTCGTCCCCGCGGGTTTCACACTCAACGCAGATGGCACCAAGGCCTATGTGGCCCTGTGTGTGGCCAATGAGCTGGCCGAGGTAGATCTGGCCGAGGGGAAAATCTTGCGGCGAATCCCCGCCGGGAATGTCCCCTTCGATGTCTGTACCCATGGGGACAAGGTGTATGTGAGCAATCTGGCCGGGGCCCTACCCAAAGAGGGTGACTCCACCGCTCCTTCGGGAAGGGGTGAACTAGTCAAGGCTGATCCGGTGCGGTTCATCGCCTCGGAGGGTTCGGTCTCAGTGATTGATCTCGCCAAGGGCGCCGAGGAGGCTCAGATTCAGGTTGGGCTGCACCCCTCAGGGCTGGCCCTCACCCATGATGGCGCCCGCCTTTTCGTGGCCAATTCCAACAGCGACACCATCTCCGTGATCGACACCGCCGCAAAGAAGGTGATCGAGACCATCTCTGTTCGTCCACAAACCGGTCTGATCTTTGGAAGTTACCCCAATGATCTCCTTCTTTCGGAGGATGAGTCGCGTCTGTATGTATCGAACGGCACCAACAACGCGATTGGCATTATTGAACTGGCCAAGCCAGGATCGGAGCAAGCCAGCAAGATCCTGGGCTTCATCCCCACGGGCTGGTATCCCGCCGGCCTTGATTGGGATCCCACGAAGAAAACCCTCTGGGTGGCTAACATCAAGGGGATTGGTTCACGAAGGAAAGACTTGATCAAGGAGAAAGAAGGAGTCGATATCCTGGGTGGTCAGAAGGTACTGGGCCGTGGCCACTTGACAACTGGCACCGGCTACAACTCCCATGACGCCTCCGGCTCGATCTCTTCGATCCCTGTCCCCTCCGATGAGGTGCTCAAGCAAGAAACCGCCAAGGTGGTGGAGAACAACCGCATGACCGAATCAATCAGCGCGTTGGCTCCACCCCGTCAAGATGTAGCCCCCAAGCCAATCCCTGAGCGGCATGGTGAACCCTCAGTGTTTGAACATGTGGTCTACATCATCAAGGAGAACCGGACCTACGACCAGGTCTTCGGCGATGTGAAGGAGGGCAATGGCGATCCCAGCCTGTGCATTTATGGAGAGGAGGTCACCCCCAACTGCCACAAGATCGCCCGCGAATTCGTACTCCTGGATAACTTCTATTGCTCCGGTGTCCTCTCGGCGGATGGCCATCAGTGGGTTGCCGAGGCTTACACCACCGGATATCTCGAAAAGGCCTTCGGTGGATTTCCACGGAGCTATCCCTATGATGGGGGTGATGCCCTCGCGTATGCCTCCAGTGGTTTCCTATGGGATAACTGCTTGGCGCATGGGAAAACCTTCCGGACCTATGGCGAGTTCATCGAGGCCAAGATCCGCTGGAGAGATCCTGAGCGTCAGAAAAAGGGTGGCCCCAGGTTCCTCGAATGCTACAAAGACTTCATGGAGAAGAAGAACGAGGTCGAGATCACCGGCAAGGCAACCATCGCCAGTTTGATTCCGCACACCTGTACCCGCACGATCGGCTTCCCCTCCATCGTTCCCGACCAATACCGGGCAGATATCTTCATCCAGGAACTCAAGCAATACGAACAGAAGGGTGGTTTCCCAAATCTCTCGATGATTCTGCTTCCGAATGATCACACCTCGGGCACACGCCCCAACATGCCCATTCCCAAGGCCTCGGTCGCTGACAATGACTCTGCCCTGGGTCAGGTCATCGAAGCCATCTCCAAGAGCAAGTTCTGGGAGAAAACCTGTGTGGTCGTGGTCCAGGATGATCCCCAAGATGGTTTCGACCATGTAGATGGACACCGGACACTCGCCTTGGTGGTCAGTCCCTACACCAAGCGTGGCGTGGTGGTCAGCACCAACTACAACCAAACCGGGATGGTCCGCTCCATCGAGTTGATGCTGGGATTACCTCCCATGAACCAGCTCGATTCCTCCGCAATTCCCATGTCGGATTGTTTCATGGATAAGCCGGATCTGACCCCCTACACCGCGGTTCCCAACCGGATCCCTCTCGACCAAATGAATCCCGAGGTCTCCGAGATCAAGGATCCCAACCAGCTATACTGGGCCCAGAAGTCCATCGAAATCCCCCTGGATGATGTCGATGAAGCCCCCGAGGACATCTTTAACCGCATCCTTTGGCATGATGCCAAAGGATATAATACCCCTTACCCGGAGGAGTTTGCTGATGCTGGTGAAGATGAAGAATAAACAGCATGGTTTTACGTTGATCGAACTGCTGATCGTCATCGCGATCATCCTGATCCTGATCGGGATTGCCTTGCCGAACTTTCTGGCCGCTCAGATCCGGGCTAAAGTGGCACGGGCGGGGGCGGATCTTAAATCGATCTCCACGGCTTTGGAGTTCTTCCGGACCGAACACTCGAATTACCCCGTGGGAACCGATGACACGGGAGCGGTTCCCATCGAGATCGAAGAACATTTCAAACAATATGGCGCGTATGGTTTTTATACCTTCCGCACCGTGTTCTCTGGAAATGGAGCCATCACCCTCGGCTTTGAGAACCTGCCAGACCAAACCCCAGTCGGGAAAGTTCCGGGGTTGACCACCCCCAACAAGTACATCGCCACAATCCCGACTGATCCCTTCAGCAATCTGCCAGGCTTTGTGACCTACTCCTACCGTGAGGACCGCGATGGGCAGAAGATCGGCTGGATTGTTACCAGCTTTGGACCCGATTGTGATGAGGCTGAGAATCCCGGCAAGAACTCAGCTTCGGGCGAACCTATCCGGACTCCTCTCCTGCCCAATCTGGACGCCCGTGGAGCGGGGAGATACGGAGATATTAATGAGAAGGCCGGGCATCCAGGCAGTAATTTCACTGGTTATTCGGGAGATGTTCCCAAGATGATCCTCGTGGATCAGATCCGGGAATTAACTTATAGCCCAACCAATGGAACCACCAGCGAAGGAGATATCTACCGGCTGGGGCCATGAGGTAGGTAAGGGGCTGCCGTTTCCCCCCCCACCCCCACCCTCCCCCGCCAGGAGGGAGGGAGAAAAAACACACTAAAGTGTGAACAACAAACAACTCCCTCCCACCTAGCGGGGGAGGGTGGGGATGGGGGGGACGGCAAGCAGATCAACCCAGCCGCTTCTGGAAGCGGAGCGCGCTCAAGGCCACCAAGACCACGGCGAAGATGACTAACGCCACTGTCTGCGGCCAGAGGGCCCACAGTCCGGCTCCACGCAGGATGATCCCACGTAAGATCTGCACGTAGTAAGTGACCGGAATCAAGAAAGTGGCCATGTAGATCGGAAAGGGCATGGTCTCGCGCGGAAAGGCAAAGCCAGACAAAAGGACGGAGGGGAGCATAATGAGCATCCCGATTTGCATCGCCTGGCTTTGGGTCTGAGAGACCGTGGAAACGAGAATCCCCATCGCCAGCGCGGGGAGTAAGAACAACACCGACAAGGCCAGTAACAGGAAAACATCACCCTCGACAGGAACTCCAAACAGGTACCGCATCAAGACCAAAACGAAGATGGTCTGAACAATGCCCAGCAGGGAGTAAGGCACCAGCTTGCCGATGATGAGCGCCCACTTGGAAACCGGTGTGACCACCAACTGTTCCAATGTGCCACGCTCTCGTTCACGGACTACCGCAAAGGCGGTCAGGAATACAGTCACGACCTGAAGGACTATGCCGATCAGTCCCGGGACATAGAAATGCGAGCTGTCCAGGTTCGGATTGAAGAGTACCCAGGGACGGACATCCAGAGAACGTAACGCTGGATTAATACCCGCTCTCACCAGGGAATGGATCTGACCAACGCCGAGAGCGGTCTGGACCGCATTGGTGGCCACCGAGCTGTCCGATCCATCCACAAGAACCTGCACCGTGGCTTGCTCACCCCTGAGTAATTTGGCGCTGTAATCAGGCGGCACGAGAATTCCAACTTTGGCTTTTCCCGCCACAATCTGGCGGTGGATCTCGTCTTCACCCGCCACCTCCTGAAGTACCCGGAAGGTGTTGGTATTGGCGAAACTCTCAATCAGGCGGCGGCTCTCCACGCTCCGGTCCATGTCATATACCACGGTGGGAATATGCTGGACATCCATGTCGATGGCAAAGCCGAAGATGATGGTCTGGATAGCGGGGACTAGGAATACGAATCGAGTACTCGGGTCCCTACGGATCTGCAGGATCTCCTTGTATACAATCGCCCAGAAACCCCGCATCATCCGCTTATACCTCCGTGACCATGCATGGCGGTCTGATGGTCTCCATCCTTGCCATCCGCCTTACGGGTTTGATCACGGATCTCCTTGGGAACATACAAGTCTGGGAAAAGCTTGGCGGCGCATTCCTCGCAAAGACCATGGCTGAAGTGAGCCTCCGAGTGTTCGGTCAAGTACACCTCGATCTGGGTCCAATATCCTGAGTCACTGCGGATTTTCTTGCAGCTCGCACAGATCGGCAGTAAACCCGAAAGCGCTTTCACCTCTTTGAGGGCATGACTGAGTTGCTCGATGAGTTCTTCTTGTTTCTTCTGCAAGCTGGCCTTCAATGAGATATCCCGGGCGATGACAAAAAGAGCGGCACAACCACCGCCCAACGCCAGGAAACCGATCAGATAGATGAGTTGTTTGGCGGCATAGGTCCTTTGGTTAACGATCGCCTCGCGTTGTTCCGATTCTTTAAGGATCTCGTTGGTCAAAGCCTCAATCGAAGAGAGAATCTGGTTGGTAAGATCAGTTCCCTTTGATGTAGCAAAACGCTGTAATTCCCAATCACCATTCTCTTGAAAGAGCGTCATGGAATCATAAAGATTCAACAGTTTTTCATCGACGATTTGTTTGATTTCCACGACTCGCTTCAAGAATTCAGGATGATCTTGGGAAAAATTCAAAACTTCCGCTATTTCTTTCTTGGTTAACTCGACTCCATCCTTGTAGATCTTCATTGCGGAAGGATTACGTGTGAGGATATAACCACGGCGGCCATTCTCCGCCAGGAGAACCGCCGGAGTGATATCACCCAACTCTTTCGTGAGAGTAGACCATTCGAGCTGGTCTTTCCCCGCCGCGCGTAGCGCATCGATGGAACCGAGTGATATCAGGCTCACCACCAAGAGTATACCTAACGACACCACGAATCCCGCGACAATCCAGGTCAAGATGGACTTAAGCATCAGATCTCCTCACTAACCTCTCTTCTCCCGCCGTTCATCCTGTTTCGCGCCATTGGTTTTTGTGGTCCGTAGACGTGTCAGCATGACAAAGACATCCTCCAGGGATGGACCGATTTCACGGATGTCCAGGCATGTGTAATTGGCGGAGTCTAGCACTCCACGGATAAGTTCCGCCTTGAATTCTTGATCAGCCAGTAGATGAATGGATTGACCGAATAGGGTCGCATCTTTCACACCCCCTGTATGCCTGAGCAGTTCAAGGGCCTGGGTGGGATGTAAACATTCCACTTCAACGCGGTGTGTCCCCTCGGGAGACACCTCGGGCATTGCCTTAAGGTCATCGGGTGCACCACACACCATCAGCTTCGAGAGATAGATATACCCCACATGTGTACACCGCTCGGCCTCATCCATGTAATGCGTGGTCACAAAAAGGGTGGTTCCCTGGCTCGATAAAAGGAAAAGAAGATCCCACAGGTCACGCCGGGCGACTGGGTCGATGCCCGCGGTGGGTTCATCCAGAAAAACGATCTTGGGACTATGAAGAAGAGCGCAGGCCACCGCAAGCCTCTGCTTCCAACCCCCCGAGAGTCTGCCCGCCAGACGGTCCGCGTAAGGATCAAGCCCTAATAACCCGATGACCTCATCCCGGCGGCGGATTAGGTCTCCTCCCCGCAGACCATAGATTCGTCCGAAGAAACGGATGTTCTCATCGACGGTCAAGTCCTCATAGAGACTGAAACGCTGGGAGGTATAACCAATCCGTTCCTTGACCGCCTCGGGACGGCGGGACACATCAATACCATCCAGCCAGGCAGTTCCGCTACTCGGTTCCAGCAGGCCGCATAACATACGGATCACAGTCGACTTACCGGAACCATTCGGACCGAGGAAGCCAAAGATCGCCCCCTCCTCGATCTCAAAGGAAACGGAGTCCACCGCTAAAAACTTCCCAAAACGGCGGGTAAGGTTGTCAGCAATGATCACAGGATTCCTCGATGTAATAGGTGCAAGGTGGTAGGTTCCCATTACGCTGATGTCATTTAATCCATGTCCCTATGTGATGGGTTCCGGTCTGCCTATTCCTTCCCTTCCTTCAGAACATACACATCGGCATACATCCCCGCGCGCAGTTTTTCTCCCTGTTCGAGAATGTCGACCTTGACCTCGAACACGAGCTCAGAGCGTTTTTCAGTGGTTTGGATATTACGTGGGGTGAACTCGGCCTCGGAACTAAGCCGGCGGACCTTACCGGGAAATTCCTCGCCGGGATAGGAGTCGACAGTCACAGTGACTTGATCAGCGGAGTGTATGCTCCCCAATCGGTTCTCGGGAATGTAGCAACGCACCCAGGGTGAGTTTTTGAGGTTGAGCACAGCGACTGGTTCGCCCGCTTTAACGAGATCTCCCTGCTTCAGATCCAGAGTCTCCACCAACGCATCCGAGGGGGACAGGATCCGGGTTTCCTCGAGTTGGGATTGCAGGCGCGCAACATTGGCCCTGGCTGCCTCCACCGCCGCACGCTGAGCGGCGATTTCCTCCGGACGCGCACCATTATGTAAACGCGTAAGGTCAGCTCGTGCCTGGGCCAATTGAGCCATCGCCATGGCAATCTCCTCCGGACGCGATCCGCTCCGGAAGAGGGCCTGGCGTTGCAGGGCAATGGACATCTTAGCCCGTGCCGTATCGAAAAGGGCCTGCCTGTTATCCATCTCCCGGCGGTCCACCGCACCCTTCCCGAAGAGGGTTTTAGTCCGCACATACTCTGTACTTGCAAACTGTAAGTCACTGCGCGCCGATTCCACCTGCGCCTCGGCCTCGCGGACCTCTTCATCCCGGAAACCCTTACGGCGCAGGGTCAATTCGGCGGAACGGGCCTCGACAACTGCCTCCGCACGGGCCAGATCCTCCGCACGTGTTCCGACCAGGAGGAGATCCAGGTTGGCCTGTGCTTGAGCTGTGGAGGCCTTGGCTTGATCGAGCTGCGCGGTCAGCTCTTGATCCTCCAACAAGACGATGGGCTCCCCGGCCTTGACCTCATCACTCTCCTCGTAATTCACACGCCAGACTCTGCCACCGATCTTCGAACCCACATGAACATCATCCACTTCGATCCGTCCATTCAAAACCAGAACCGAATCATCTGGAGAACAACCAGAGACAAAAAGTACCAACAGGGTCGCGCCGAGATATCGTTTCATGGTACAAGATGCCCTTGAGCAGAATGGATTCCCTGCCACAGGTCCATAAGGACTGACGGCAAGGGCCATAGTTGTATTCAAAACGTTCATAAGAGTATAGCCGAATACTCTACAAATGTTACACGAATCGGATGGTTGAGGAGGTTATCCCATGTCCGTACCCAACCCCTTTCTTGGGGTTACGCTCCATGGTTTGGGTGGTTTCGCCGCTGGCAGTTTCTACATCCCTTTCAAACAGGTCCGCAAATGGTCCTGGGAGACTTATTGGCTGGTGGGGGGGGTGTTCAGTTGGTTAATGGCCCCATGGGTAGTGGCCGCTTTGACAGTTCCGGATCTGATGGCGGTCCTCCGGTCGACACCATCCACGAGTTTTTTCTGGTGCTACTTTTTTGGGTTGTTGTGGGGGATCGGAGGATTAACTTTCGGTCTCTCGATGCGCTATCTCGGCATGTCTCTGGGATATGCCTTTGCACTGGGATTCTGCGCGGCCTTTGGAACCCTTATCCCACCACTCTTCAAGGGTGAGTTTACTCAGCTGGTTAGTACCCTCTCCGGCCAGATCACGGTGGCGGGAGTGTTGTTGTGCCTGGTGGGGATTGGCGTGTGTGGGTTGGCGGGGGTACGGAAGGAGGGCGAACTGACTGAAGAGGCGAAACGGGCCACCATCGGGGAGTTCGACTTCAAGAAGGGGGTCTGGGTAGCGGTCTTTTGCGGAATCATGAGCGCCTGCATGGCCTTCGGAATCGCGGCGGGAAAACCTATCGCGGACGTGGCTCTAGCGCATGGCGCGGATACACTCTGGCAGAATAGCCCCGTATTCATCATCATCCTTGCGGGGGGGTTCACCACTAATCTAATCTGGTGCCTGATTCTTCACCTGCGTAATCGGACCGGCGGTGAGTATCTCCAAGGGTCAGGTAGTCTTCTCGTGTTCAATTACTTTTTCTCCGCCCTGGCCGGCATCACCTGGTACTTCCAGTTCATGTTCTATGGGATGGGAACCACTCAGATGGGAGCCTATGACTTCTCTAGTTGGAGTTTACACATGGCCTTCATCATTGTGTTCAGCAACCTGTGGGGCATTTTCTTCAAGGAGTGGAAAGGCACCAGTCAGCGGACCCACAACCTCATCTTTGCCGGGATCCTGATCCTCATTCTCTCGACTCTGGTGATCGGATATGGGAACTCCCTGGCCGGTCCCCCTCCGGGGCCGGTGGAAAGATAAAGAGAAACGAGTCACGCTCCTGTAAAAAGCAGAGTAGCTACTCTCCCAATGCGAGATGGATGGTCTCGATCAGATCCTCGATCTGGAATGGTTTCGAGATAAATGCCTTGATCCCCTCGGCTTCAAGGGCTTCAATCTCCTCTGAGCGCTGGTAACCGCTCATGAGGATCGCTTTGACCGTGGGATCGATCTCACGCAGCCGCCGGAAGGTATCCGCGCCATCAAGCCCTGGCATGAACCAGTCGAGAATGACCAGGTGGATGGGAGCAGTCTCCTGAGAGATCAAGAGCAGAGCGTTCATTCCATCAGTGGCCTTGAGACACTCAAAGCCAGCCCCATTCAATATCTCCGAGATGGTCTCACGCACGGAGTGGTCATCGTCTACAACGAGAATACGCTTTTTCAGGGTGGCCTCCTCCCGGAAGATATCCGGCCGCACCAGAGTCTTAACCTCCTCCTACCAGATAGGTTGTGATACCTTTTAGTGAATGATCGGCAGGAGTTGAACAGATCGAACCATGAAATCCTCCACCTACGGCATCCGGCTTTGGGCCTTGGCCCTTGCAATGGTCATGACCACATCCGCTGAAGCTCAATCCCAGATCGTAGATACCGGTGATTATGCTCGTATGTTGCGGATCATCGGTTCAGACGAATCTGACCGCTGCGGCTTCGGCCTTGATGTGGTGGATCTAGACCAAGATGGTCTCGAAGATCTCTTGGTGGCCTCCGATCAGGCACTGGACAACTCCCGGGACTACCGGGGGGGACGTGTAGATCTGTTCTACTCTCAAACACTTAATATTCTCGGTACTATCGATCTCTACACCCCCCAACCCAAGCCAGATCTGACCTTTTATGGCAATTCCGAGAATGCTCTCTTTGGTCTCCAGATCCAACATGGGGACTACGATGGGAATGGTATCACCGATCTGGTTCTCGCGGCACCTTACTACGAATTGGATGGACAAGAGACAACCGGGCAGATCTATCTCTTTTTCGGAGAGTCTATCCAGCCTTCAACAAGCTCTATCAATATCCCCGGCCCGGCAATCGTAATCAATGGCGCCGAAGAGGGAGAGCAGGCCGGCTTCAAGATGGCCACGGCCGACTTTGATCAGGATGGCCGGGATGATCTTGTAATCGGAGCACCGGGTTCGGGAAAATCGGGAGCTGACTCCTCTGGCTCGGTCTATGTGGTCCATGGACGAAGCCGCTCTGAATGGTCGGCCCGGCCCACTCTGGATTTAGTAATGGCGACTCAGGACATCTACTCAGCGGCGGAGATCGATGTACATACCTTTTTCGGTATGCGTGAGGATGACCGGCTGGGAGAATCATTGGCCGCAGGGGACATTAATGGTGATGGGACTCCTGAACTCTATATGGGAGCCGACCACCAAGACTATGTGCCCTCCCCGAAGCTGACCTACCTCGATGTCGGAGCAGTTCACATGATCCCGGGGAGCAAAGTGTTCGCCAGCTCGAGCCCAGTCCATCTCTCTACCCAATCCACCAGCATCATGTTCCAGGGTAGATCCGAGTTTGATCTCTATGGTGACAACATCCGCCTCTTTAATTGGGATGGCGACACCGGGGGAGCGGGAAACCTGGGCACCCAGGACCTTTGGATCTCCGCTCCCTTCGCCGAACCCACCCCGACCACTGAAATCGACGATGACCGTGGGCTCCTGACCATGATCTCTGGCTCATTCTCTTTCCTTCAGAATATTGAATCGCCGCTTCAATACCCCGCCCAGGTCTCCAGACTACTCGTCGGCCCCCGTGATTCGGACAACGAGACCTTATTCGCTGGGGACATGGATTTTGGGGATGTCTCCGGTGATACCACACCCGAACTGGTCGTGTGCGCCTCTCAGTATGATGGGCTTGATGGAGACCGGACTGGCGCGGTGTTTGTCTTCGATAAGAAGGCGGTGGATGAAGGAGCCGTAACCGCTCCCTTGGAGACAGAGAAGGCTACCGGTACGATAAAGATTGAAGGCGAATATCAGTATGACCGTTTTGGCATGAGGGCTCGTATTCTCCACCACCCTTTGGGAAACCGTCTGGTCGTAGCCGCCCCACAAGCCTCAATCGAAGACCGTGGCGCCGCAGGTGTTGTCTATATCCTGGACATTGCCTCCCTGGCCTTCGTGAAGAATGCCTCTCCCACCCCCACCCACAAACCCACCGTTACCTGGACCCCCACTAGCATCTGGTCTCCCACCTATACCAGTACCCCAACCCAGTCCAACACCCGGACCATCACTCGTACTCCCACCCTTTCCCGCACCCGGACGCTCACCTTTACGCAAACCGGAACTCCCACGCTTACGCAGACCATTACAATCACTCCCACCCCAACCGAGATCCCAGACACAGTCCTCGATCTCAATGGAGATACTGTGATTGATTACCACGATCTTATGCTCCTCAGCTCACACTGGATGTCGCCTCTTAAAGATGACAATGTCCGGAATGCTCCCATTCTTCTGAAGATGCTGAACCGGCTCCATTCCTCCCCATGAGGATCACCGGACACCCCCATCTCTTGCGATGGTGTTCCGGCATCCTGTTGGTACTCTCCTGCCAGACATCACTCGCGGCTCCGGGGTATGACGTGGCAATGCGTCATGCTGTTAACCTGAGTCAGAATTCGGCTCCTGTAGTTGGGAATGGCGAAGTGGGTTGCCTGTTGCGGTCCCCAGCGGGCAGCCGGTCTTTCCTTGAGGGAACTGTCACCGGCGAACATTGGAAATGTTCACCGTCGGACAGAGCGGTTCCCGCCGAACGGGTCAGCCTTCTCGGACTCACATTGGAGATCCAACCCGTAGATCCCGCTGTTCCTTCCCTGCCACCCTTTCTGATGGGAGCTGTCTACCGGCTGGATCAGAACCTCATCACCAACCGTTTCCAAACCGGTAACCAAGTTCTCTCCGCTACTTTTACAGTCGCCCCGACACGGAATCTCTTTGTTCTCAGTGGCAAATCGAGCTTCCCGGTGAATCTGAAAATGACCGCCACGATCCCGGATCCCGGCCTGGCGGAGACCTACCTCTTCTCGGCCTCAGGCTGTGTCGAAGGTAACAGGGCCAGCTTCGCCTTGACTCAAGATCTCCCCCGTATGGAGTCCTTCGGTGTGGCGCTCCGGGCCACCGGAGGACCAGTCCGGCCGGCTACCCTCGAGCGTGGGATCAGCCTGGAGATGCCTGGGACCCAAAACTGGCTGATTCTGCTACAAATCACCTCCCTGCAAGACAACCTACCGCTTCTGCCCGTCACCCTGGCCGAAGCCAAGAGCCTGGCGGCCACTCCTGAGGCCAGCCTAACACAGGAGAGAATCGAATGGTGGCGCCTTTTCTGGAACCACTCTGTTCTCGACATGCAGGGGTCTACCCATCCAGATGCAACCCTGCTGGAACGCACCATGGTATGTCTTCAACATGGAATGGCGACCCATACGCGGGGACGTTTTCCGCCGGGTGATTGTGGCCTGGGTGAGCAACACGAAGGCGGCCGCCCCTGGCACTCGACTCTCTGGCCGCTGTACCGGGGCTGGATCCTGACCGGCCATGTAGACCAGGTGAACTGCCTGGGCTACCCACTCCTGTTACCAGAACAAGAAACACTCCCCTCCCGGGAGGCTCAGGCCTTGTTACCCAGCGAGTCCGGTCCAGACGCAGTACCCTCCGCAAGTGCTGAAGCTCTGGGCGAGGCTCTCCTGGAGATTGGATTAGTGTCCGACCAGTACCCCTGGAATGAAACCGGCCGCCTCTTCTCGACCATCCCGTTGCTTCAGTCTCTTCCCAACCTCATGGAGAACCGTCCCGAGGAAGCGAGCGCCGTATATCCATTCCTTTTCCGGAATGCGAACCGGGCGATGGCGATCCTCTCCGCCACTGACGCGCTTACTCAGCTCGACCCATCCTTGATCCCCCACCTCTCTATGGCGGTCAAGGGCGCACTGGATGTCGCGGCGGAGATCGAGATCGATGCCCCCACACGCAAGAAATGGATGGCTTGCCTGGAGGCTGTCCGGGCTCAGGCAGGCCAAGGGAAGAATTGGCCGGACTTTGATCAGATCCGGCATCTGCCCGACACCGTGGCGGGTATCGGCCAGGTGGAGGGCTTCCTGGCCTGGTTCGCCGCACAACAGACCGCTCCAGAGGGAGTGCTGTTGAACTCGGCGGGGGGACGGTCTCTGCTGAAGACCGGTTGGGCCTTGGGGAAACTGGTGGATCTCCTTCTGAAAGAGAATAATGGTGTCTACCACCTGTTGCCCGGGCTCACCCCGGATGGATCCTGGAGCCTACAATGGGAAAATATCGGCCTGGAAGATGGTTCACTGATCCCCGCGCTGACCCTCGAACGGGGAATCCTGGACTCCTTCCTCCTGCGCCCTGCCCGGAATGGTCCCGTCCGGTTTGGGTTGCCCCCCAACTGGACCTCGGCCAAAGTGGCGATGATTGGCCCCTCGCAAGAGGCCATCGAAGTGAAAACGACTCCAGAGCGTGTCGCCGAGTTCACCGGAAAAAGTGGACAGGATTACCTGGTGGGGCCGGTGTGGTGAGCCTCATTGGGGTAGTGTTAACGGGTTTACTCGGATCGCTTGCTCTCACCGGATTAGCTGCTCTTGCCCAGGATTCCACCCTTCCCATTCTCTCCGATGCCACCGTTGTGAGAGCGGAGGGCTGGGTAAGCCCTCACAAAGGCTGGGAATGCAGCTCTTTCAAATCAGATCGGGCGGTCGATGGTCTGTTAAGTGGACAATGCCTCTTCTCCTGTACTAGCGGTGCTTTAGCCATGGCCACTGTCCAACTCGCTTCCTCGGAACTCTATGATATTTGGGCACGGGTGTATGACGATGGTTCCGAGGCGGGTACTCATGATTTCACGCTTACAATCCGTGATGAGAAAGGAGCCCATACCTTCCCTCTCGCAGTCTCGGATTATGATTCCCCCTATCATGTAGAAAATACTGCAATCAGCAATTCCGGCAGTCCCGGTGGTTATATCTGGGAGAGAATGGGCCCATTGGTAACAGAAGGATATGGGAAGCTTCAGCTGGAGCTTCGAGATCCAGACCTCCGAGGTTCCGCCTTGGATGCGCTGGTCTTCTATCATGTAGCTGACCGGAAACCGTTAGCCTGTGATTTCTCGATTCCTCAAGATACCGAGTGGTCCACAATCACACGCGGTCAGGTGATCTCACCCCAGAGTTCCTTCCATCAGGAGAAGGATCCCTCAACAGGTCAGCTCTGCTTGGTAGCCACCATCGGTCCGACCGATGGACCGGGACTTAACGGTGATCAATGGCTTAGTGTCCTCTCACAACATTCACTTTCCCATCGTGCTGGTGAGCCTTTCTCCTTCCATATCCGCTACCGTGTGGATGACCACTACCTTGGACAGGACAACTACCTGGGAGTCTTGATCGACTCCTCTCCCGGTCCAGTCCCCTCTCCATGCCTGTATGGGACATGCCATTACAACAACCTCTTGTATGACTCGCATCAACCAACATGGTCACTCTTCAATGATGGCTTTTTCCACTGGAAACAGCTGAGCGGAGGAGAGTGTGTGTTGAAAAGAGATTGGGATTTTATTATTGGGTATGGAACTGACCAGTTGAATTACCTCGTACCCGGCGCGACAGACCTGATCCCTCCCAATGATCCGGATTACCCACTGTGGAGTATCACGGACTACCATGTTTATTCCTTTTTCTTCAATGGACAGGAGGGCCTGGCATATATCGATGGCCGGCTTGCTGACCGCTGGTGGGTTCCGGATGTCATCAGACGTGGCAGCATCGAAAGAGAGGACCTGAATCCCACCTTCATGGATGCCTTCAATAAAGAGGGGTATATCCGCTTCTTGTTCACTGCACTGGGAGATGGTCGAGATCCATTTGCGGAAGGAATGCCGGGCTACATGGAGTGCACTTGTCCCCAAACTCCGGCTGTCTATGACCGGGCAGCTGGCATATTCGTTCCAAAAACAGCCAAGGTATACCTCGACTGGGCGATGCTCAATGCCGATCTTGAGATTGCACGAAAGTGGATTGATCAAGGACGTCTGCCCAGATCAACCGCAAACCCTTTGGGTTTGACTCTCCCACCAAGACAACGGTACGATGGTAATCCTTATGACCGAGCCGATCGTTTCCAGCAGTGAACTGCGACCTCTCTTTAACCTGCTTTTCCGTCAACGGTTCTGGATCGTTGGGGTGTTCATTGGGGCAACCCTGTGTTCCTATGGGCTGCTGCTGTGGGTCAAGATCGCCAAGTACGATTCGATGGCGGTGGTCATGATCAAGACCCCTGTAATCGATTATGAGTTCCGTATCGATCCGAATCCGCAAGTTGCGCCGGCCTATGTGGATCTAGCCCAAGCGGATGCTTTATTGTTCGACACTCATGCCCTCGCGGTACGGATGCATGAGCTGGCGGAGGGAATGGCCAAGGAATACGAGATCCCCCAGGAGATTCCGGTGCGGGACCGGGATGCCTGGCTCAAACGTCTCCACCGCGATCCAGAGTTTCCCCACAAGGCGGCCATCGCCTCCGCCTCGCTGGAGGTGGAATGGGCCCGGGAGTTTTTCTGCCAGCCTGAATTCTTCCTGGGGCTGTTCGAAATCGAGAAGGAAACACTCGAACAGGTCCCTTTGTACATCATGAAGGATGCCTTCACGGTTAAGACCAATATCGCTCAACAGACCAATATCACCCTGGTGAACCAACCCTTCCTTAATTTCCGTGTCCGCTGGAGTTCGCCCGGCGCCTCGTCGGTGTTCGCCAACCTGTGGACACGGCTCTTCGTGGACCGCGCCAACCGTCTAGCCTCAGAGATGGGCAACTCCATCGAGGAATCGATCTTGAAGGAGTCCTCCAAGATCGGAAAGGAAGTGGACACCTTGAAACTGAGCCTGGCCGGACTCCAGGCCAAACCCGAATACCAGAAGATGCTCGAGGTCCAGGGTTTGGAGAGCACTCTTTATGGCAGCCGGTCACAACTAGATCTGTTTGGGTATATGGAACTCCATGCCGACATCGGATTCCAGTCAGGCTTGATCGGTGAGTTGGGACAGATCGAGTTCGAGCAAGCCAAGGCCGAGGGGATGTCCACCGACAGCACCGCGACGAACCGGCTTAAGGGAGCTGTAGCGGCGGCCCAGACCAAGATCACCGCAATGAAGGAACGTGCTCAAAACCTGCGCGCGGAGATCGCTCCCTTTGTAGCGGAATATAAACAAACCGAATTCGAGATCAACCAGCGCAACCGGATAATGGCGGAACGGCTCACCACCGCGACCTTCAGCAGCACACGCCTCAAGTCGGGGTATCTGGCGCCACCAGTTTCCTTCGGCGAAAGGGCGGTCCCCTCTAAACAGGCCACAGGTCCAAGCCGTTCAATCCTCGCCCTGGCCATCGGGATACTCTGCGCGCTTCTCTACACCTGCTGGGTTATCTACCGGGGTTTTCTGGTGCCGGTGTTGAGCCGGAGCTGATTCACTCATTTCTACTCTTTAGCCACCGTTGTTCCCCCCCCACCCCAACCCTCCCCCGCCAGGGGGGAGGGAATTGTATGTTGTTCACGCTTTAGCGTGTTATTGCCCCCTCCCCCCTGGCGGGGGAGGGTTGGGGTGGGGGGGAACAGTAAGCCATGGATAAGCCCAATACCAGTTCACTGGCTCACATTGGCTGACATCTGAACCTCACCCCGGCTCTGGTTGTCGATCCGCATGCCCCCATACGTGAAACGGTTCCCCATGATCACCGCTGAGTCGAGGTCCGGTCCGAGCAGCAATTGGGGAGCCTTGACTCCCTCTCCCATGAATTCACAACCATTCAGAATCAACGAGCCATCAAGCGCCTGGATGCAGGCCTTTCCATGTTCCATCGGGTCCCATTTGTGGAAGTGAGTAGCGGTCAGGGTGACTGTTCCCTGCCCCTCCAGAATCATCTGCGAGCCAGCTCCCGCTTTCCCCCAGAAACCACAGTTGGTCAGTTTGATGGGGCCCTTGTTCTCCGGGCGGATCTCGAACCCAGACATGAACTGGCAGTTCTCGAAGATCGTTCCAGCATGATCCTGAACCTTGTCGACCTTGACCGCCAAGGGGCCAAGATCCGAGCCGCTCTGGGTGATTAAAGCGTTCGCTTTCCCAGTCTTTCCCTCGATGAAATGGAAACCCACCTTGGCCCAGATGACAAAACAATTCGAGATATATTCCCAATCCGTGCGGCCAATAATGAATCCCTCCAAGTGCTCGAGGGTGTATTGCTCCAGTTTCGCGGACTGTTCTTGAGTCAATGTATAGGGCGCGGAAACACGCCACCAGTAGACATTGTGGATGTGCACATTCTCCAGCCGCCCAATGTCTGTGCAGTAGTCGATGTAGACCCCCTTGTTCACCGCACAGAGGAACACATTACGGAGGTGGTGGCCCTCATTGTGGTAGGTTCCGCAATCAATGCCGTTGTAGGCATTGGCGATGACTGTATCGATCACGTTGTAATGCTGGCCGCGTCCTTGAACAGTCCAGGGATAGGGATGTATCTCGTCGACTGTCTGTTCGGGGTAGAAGATGGTCATTCCTTTCAGACAACTGGCCGTATGGAGGCTAATGAAGGGAGTTCCATTCTCGATATCTCTACCACTGTAGGCCAACAGGGTCGAGCCTTTATCGAGCTGCGAGGTATGCTCACCGCGCCAGGTGCCCTCCAGGGTGACACCATCGGGAATGCTCAGTTGGCCACGAATGGCATATTGCCCGGCGGGAACCGAAACTAGGTCACCGGTCTTGCCGGCCTCATCAAGCGCCTTCTGAAAGGCTACGGTGTCATCAGTCTTTCCATCTCCAACAGCACCAAAATCACGGACAGTCGACGCATGAACAAATGGAACCATGGCAAGAAACAGAATCCAGACCAGCAGAAAACGGATCATGGTGTCTCCTCGTGCTTAACATTCCCATTGGCGCGTTTGGCGCGGACCTCCGGGGCCCTCTTCTTTCCATTGCCATTCGAGACAGCGGCTTGGCGCTTCGCGGTATCGGCACGGTGCTCCGCGAAGATCACATCCAGTTCCTTGGTGGTGGCATGGCCATTGGAGTTGGATTGGAAACGTGATGGAAGATCCAATAGATCACATGTCATCTTCACACCCGTATGAACCAGATCCGTGAGGCGTTCTTTAACAGCGAAATATCCCTTGACCGCGCGGCTGCCCTCCATCCTCAGGTAATAGTCCTCCAGATCATGGATATGCTTGTCCTTGTATTGCCAGTTGCCGGTTATTGTGCGGGTGTAATTCATCAATTTCATCTGCTGCATCATTTCAGTCAGCAGTTCTGGATGTTCCCGGTAGTCTGGATTGTCCGCCAGAGAGTATGCCAGATCAGGAGAGATGGACTGGAACATGCCAGCGATGACCAGCATGGCATGCCAGAACCGGTACTCCTTCTTGGGCTGGCTCAACCAGGTGTGTTCATTGGTCTGCAACAACGGAGCCCCCTCGGCAAAGGCCCGGTCGGTGATCGGAAAATGCTTCCAGAAAGTCAGTTCAAACACATCTTGAAGGAGAAAAGGACGAGGCATTTGCAGGATGAGTTTGAGGTTCTCGCGGTAATCCTCCTCGGTGTCGAAGGGGTTATAGCCAATCAAGTCGACACTATAGAGGATGCCATGATCCGCGAAGATTCTGCCCGCTGCAATGGCATCCGCTTGCGTGGCGAAACGGTGGAAATACTCCCGGTTCATCCGGTCGCTACCGCTTTGAACTCCCATTTGCACGAAACACCCGCCCATCCTGGACAAGGCTTGAGCAAACCAGGGTTTGACCGTGGCCGGATAGGCATAACAACAGAATGGGAGACCGATTGCGCTGTGATAGATATCCGCAAACTCCTCCACCCAGCGGCGGTTCATGGGGAACACCTCATCGCTGAAGTAAATCATCGCGGTTTTTGGCGAGTGCTTCATGAGGTACTTGAGCTCGTCAATGACATTCGCCACCGAGCGCTGACGTCCCACCCGGGAGAAGTTCACATGTTCCTTCTCATATCCATTGCAGCAGTACGAACAGGTGAAGGGACAACCACGCGCGGTCATCACATTACGGAAGCCTTGCCCGGCCATGCTGATGGGATGATAACCATGCCGGAAGAGTTGATCGGCCGAGACCTCATAGAAATGGTCAAGTGACCAATCTCCCGGGGGCAGGCTTTCGATATCCTCGAAGGGGGGTAGTTTGGAATTCTTGTGAATTTCCCCGGACCGGTCCTTGTACCAAATGCCTGGAACCTCCTTGAAATCTTTATCACCATCGATTGCCTTGGCGAGATCATTGATGATTGCATCGGCCTCAAAGAGGACAATCACATCGGCGTAATGGCTGTCCTCCTCGGCATTGAACCAGACATCCGCTCCACCCCAGATGATGGGTATCCCCGGCTTAGCCTCCTTGAAAAGGTTGCCAAGATAACGGATCAGGCCAATGTGGTTCGAGGTCACCGAGAAGCCGACCCAATCGGGATCGACCTCTTCGAAGACCGCCATGACATGGTCGACTTCCTTCTGGGTGGTTTGAAGGGAGTAATTGTAGACAGGATGCATCAGAGGTGGCACGCAGGGGGTGAAGCAATCCTCGAGATGACGCAGGGCCAGCAGAGATACTTCATGGCCATCGGCCTGAAGTTGGGATGACATGGTCCTGAGCGCCAGCATCATATCGTCATAACAGTTGATAAAGAGAATTTTGGACATGGTAATAGAACCACCTTAGACAGAGCTCCCTTGGAGCAGTCCACCAACGCAGACATACTTAGGGTAATGGTGCGATGGGAGTGTGTCAATGAAGAAGCCTCTCCGGCTGAAATCACCGGGATGCTGTTCTATGCTCACCGTCCGTTGAAAACTCCTCGTTGCGATCAGGTCATGGAGCCACCTTCGTGATCACGGTCCTGTTATGTAAAGAGAAGACGTCAATTCTTATATGATGATGTGGTGGAATTATGGAAAAGACAAATGTGATGCGTATTTTGGATCAAAAGAAAATCGCCTACACCCCGCATACCTACGATCCAGCCGTTGTAGATGGCGTTTCGGTTGCCAGAGAGTTGGGGCTAAGGGAAGAACAGGTGTTCAAAACACTGGTCACAGTCGCCAATACGGGATCTAATTTCGTATTTGTCATTCCCGTTGCGGAAAATCTGGACCTGAAAAAATGTGCAAAAGTCATCCCGGTAAAATCAATCGCCATGATCAAACAGAAAGAACTCCTGCCACTCACTGGCTACATCCATGGAGGTTGCTCTCCCATCGGTATGAAAAAGGGGTTCCGTACGGTTATACATAGAAGCGCTATGGATCTGGAGGCCATTTATGTCAGCGCGGGCCGTGTTGGATATCAGATCGAGCTTGATCCAAGAAAGCTGGCGGAATTAATCGGGGCAACCTTTGAGGATATCATTGAAGCAGGGGAATAACTGAACGATATCCTCGTTTCATTTTTTCAAGAAAACCACTCCTTAACAGCCCACCAACCGAATGTCTGCCCCTGTCTTCCATCGCGCCACCTCCCCCATCCCAGTTTACATCACCATCCCACCATCCACTGTCAACACCTGCCCTGTGATGTATGCCGAATCCGGCCCCGCCAGGAATGAACACACCGAGGCGATATTTTTACCAGATCCCATCCGTCCGAGCGGGATCTGAGCCAGGATCTGTTTTTTCATCTCCTCGGAAAGGACCGAGGTCATGTCGGTTTCGATGAAGCCGGGCGCGACCGCATTGACCAGGATGTTACGCGAGGCGAACTCCTTAGCGAGCGACTTGGTCAGGCCAATCAGTCCGGCCTTCGAAGCGGCATAGTTGGCCTGCCCGGCGTTGCCCATCAACCCGATCACCGAGCTGATGTTGATGATGCGTCCCCCCTCTGGATTCTTCATCATGGGACGTGCCACCGCCTGGGCACACAAGAAGGCCCCCTTGAGGTTCGTATTGAGCACCTCATCCCACTGCTCAGGCTTCATCCGCATGACCAGGCCATCGCGGGTGATACCAGCATTGTTGACCAACACATCGATCCGCCCCTGCTCCATGAGCACCTGGTCGAAGAAAGCACGGACAGCAGCGGGATCAGTCCCATCGCACGGGTAGCCTTTGGCTCCCTCCGGCAGACTCTCCATGGCCTTGGCCACACTCTCCGCGCTCCTTCCCGTGAACACTACGGAGAATCCATCCGAGAGGAGACGTTCGACAATCGCTTTCCCGATACCACGGGTTCCACCGGTGACGACGGCAACTTTGGACGACATGTTCATGTATTTCCTTGTCTACGAGTGATTGGGTTTGTGGGGTGATTATCATGTTCTGGAGGGAAGAGGAAAGGGGGGAGATCATCTGCCCGGGAGAGCGGATTCACACAGGGTTGCAAACAACCAATAATGTAGTTATGCTCTCGGTAGTTTCGTGGTTGACTTTTCTCAGAGAGGAGACATTCCTCGATGTGTTATCAACTCAACCTAAGAAGCAAGTCCCTCCCCTACTTTGTCTGTACACCCCTTTTTCTATCCATTATTAGTTTGGCAAGTCTTGCGGAAGAGTTGGGGCCAGCTGGGTACGCCCTTAAATTTTCTAACAACCAGTGGGCAACATACACCTCGGAGGAAAGTGAGACTCGTCCCAACCAATTTACCACTGAGGCCTGGGTGTGCCGCGATCTCTACACCTCCGGCCAAGACTGGTGGCAAGTGGTCATCAACCGCGACAATCAATCCCCCAATCTGACAATTGGTACAAATGGTTTTTTCCAATTTGAGTTAGCCACTGTCAATGGATTTCAGGCACTCGAAACCCAACCGGGAAGTGTCCCCCTCGGTCAATGGGTTCATGTTGCGGAAACATGGGGTGGGTACATCATGAAGTCCTATGTCAATGGTATTCTCCAGACAACTGCTATGCAGGCGGGAAATCTCCCGGAGGTTACCAGGCTTTTTAACATAGGAGCAGTGGATGAAAGCCGAACCGAGGGTTTTAATGGACTCATTGATGAGGTCCGGATCTGGGATGTTGCACGCACTGAGGAACAGATTCTTACGTATTACCGTGTACCACTTGATGGCAATGAGCCTGGCTTGGTTGCGTATTGGAACTTCGATGAGACATCCGGGGTATACGCACTTGACCAAAGTGGTCATTCCCATGACCTTAAGTTTGGGGGAAACACAGGTTCGGCCGTTAATTATCCAGAACGAGTCATCAGCACTATTCCAGGATTCACCATTCTGCATGATGAGTTGATCATTGCGGAATCAGTATATGGTTGCAGCGAATCTTTGAACTTGGAACTACACAATCTAGAAGAAGCCGGTAACCTCCAAGCCGAAATATCCCTATTCAGTTCCATAGGTGACCATGAGCACCCCATCTTGTTGGAGCTGTCCTCTCAATCCGGTGTCTTTTCAGCTACTTTTCCAATTGAACAAGGCATATCATCCCGGGATGATGGGATCCTTCAGATAGCCAATGGTAGCATCATTTCCGCAACCTATCTGAATACCAACCATTCATCGGGAAATACGGAAATCCTTTCAGCTACAGCAGATGTCGTTTGTAATATTCCCACCCGGACACCCACTCTGACAAAGACTCCCACTTTGTCGCTAACACCAACAGATACCACGACCGATACACCAACCATCACTCAAACACCCACTGCCACCTTTACTCCTACCTTTACCATCACCTCAACCCCCACCCCCACCAAAACCCAAGTCACCCCCATGACCCCCGATATTCCAGAGGGGATTAGTGGGTATGCCCTCTACTTTAATGGCAACGATTGGGCACAGAGTGAGCCCATTCCCGCGCTCGAAGAAACCTCTTTCTCCCAGATCACCGTGGAGGCCTGGATCCGTCCCACTAAGCCAGTGGCAGGATATTCCACCCTTCTCTCTATTCCGGGTTTCCTCCAAATCGATCTCCGAATGAATACTTTGGTTGTCATATTGACAACCTCCACCGGACAACATGAATTAGCAACTGCCACAAATGCCTTTCCTAATGATACATGGCACCATTTCAGTACCACCTGGGATGGCAAGAGTGCTCGTATCTATCGTGATGGGCTTCAAGTCCGTGATATCCAAAAATCGGGAACTGCGGTACCGGGCAGTTCCGTACTTGTCCTGGGGAGTCCCGTTGCGAGATATGTGCTGCAATCGGGATACATGGCCAATGTCGTCGTGGATGAACTACGCATCTGGTCAGTAGCACGGACAAAAGAGGAGATTCAATCCGACATGAAGACTGAACTCCAGGGAGACGAAAACGGATTGTTGCTCTACTGGCCCTTCAATGAAGGGAGTGGTTATGTGGCATTCGACAAAACCTCGCATTCAGTTCCCCTGTGGTGGTCTCAAGGCAAACCGGAGTATGTCCCCAGTAACACGGTGGGCAAAGCCGGTTACTCCCTCTTTTTAGACGGGGCTACTTGGGCGGTCTCTGATGAATATTCCATCTTCTCGGCCGAGTCGAGAAAGAGCTTTACCGTCGAGGCCTGGATCAAGCCATATTATCCCATCACTCTCTCAGGTGCCCCGGTGATGGCCGCGAATTATCATTATGGATTTCGCGTTACCCCCGATTGGACCATCTATCTGGGCCTGCCCACGGATGCCTTCTATCCCTCTGACTACATTGATTACGGTGTCTTAGGGCCGGCACCGGGCTCAATCCAACCTGGACAATGGAATCATATTGCTGAGTCCTGGAACGGATATGCACTCAGTCTCTGTATCAATGGCACCTGGATGTGTGGCGCGTTAACTTCCAAAACACTATATAATCCCACCACCCGGATCTATGTGGGCGTCTCCGCTGCCATGACCAACTGTTATTACGGTGAGGTTGATGAGATCCGTATCTGGTCCACATGGCGGAGCCCTGTAGAAATCCAAAGGACCATGAACACCCCCTTATCCGGTGATGAGCCGGGTCTGATCGCCTATTGGACCTTCGATGAGGGCCCCAGCCAGTACGCTCCAGATTATGGTCCCCTGAACATCCCCCTCCGGTGGGCCTCACCGGATACCTCCACCGCCTCGAATCCAGTATGGGTAACCAGTTCCATCTGGGATAACGCTCCCATCACGCCACACAAAGGAGAATTGTTTTTCGAGCAACAGGAATACCCTTGCAGCGGCTCAGTATTGCTGACACTCAAGGATTCAGACCTCCAGGGGCAACAAACCCAAATCCTCCAAGTTCAAACACTACCCGGAGATAAGGAGAATTTCACCCTCACGGAGAAACCCTCGAACTCTGGCCAGTTCACCGGCAAATTGGCCCTTTCGCTTACTAATGCAGTCTATGGAGATGGAATAATCCGTGTCAGCGATGGATACATCCTCTCCACCAGTTACACCGATCTCGATGATGGAACCGGTACCCAACAAGTGGTTATGGCGACAGCGGAAATCAATTGCGGGTATGGCGCGGCCACCTCAACCCCCACCCCCTCAGGAACCAACACCCGGACACTCACTCCCACAGAGACCACAACTCCCACCACCACCCTTACCCACCAACCCGCCGCCCAGATTGTCTATGTGGCGCATGATGCTCAGGGGACCGCAGATGGCTCCTCCTGGGAGAATGCCTTCCAGTCCATTTCAACCGCGCTGGGATACTCCAACTCAGGAGACCAGATCTGGGTCAAACAAGGATTGTATGATGAATCCATCACGCTAAAAGCAGGAGTGGAAGTTTATGGAGGTCTGAAGGGTACCGAATCCGAGACCGATTTTAACACACGCGACTGGACCTTGAATGAGACTGTCATCGACGCTGGACGGAATGGCAACTCCACGGTCACGGGGAGTGATAATGCCCTGCTGGATGGCTTCACCCTTACGGGAGCCTTTGGCACCGCCGCAGCGGGAGTCATTTGCGGGGGTGTGTCTCCGGATATCCGGAATTGTAAGATTATTAACAACACCTCGATATCACTCTCTGCGCAATCCTGCACCTCATACGAGGAAGGATGGGAAATTATAACTTATTGCAGCTGTAAGAGGGGGTATGGAGGGGATGGAGCCGGTATATTGCTTGGGAATTCAGCGGCAGTATTTGAGAACTGCATTATTAGTGGGAATAGTTCCCAGGATTCTGGAGGGGGTCTCTTCATGGGGCCGATCTGGAAAATTGATCCCGCCTACTGTGGAGACAAAAGCAGTGAGGAATCACCCCTCAACAGCGAGAATGCCGATTCTGATGATATGGGTAACGCCACAGAGGAAATGGAAGTCGCCACCACGGAACGGGTCTCGGCGGATGCCCCACAAACGTTGTTTATCAACTGTTTGTTTTCCGGCAACACAACCGGTTCATGGGAGAGCTATGGGGGGGCCTTTTATATCCAGGATAACAACGCCCGTTTTGTGCGATGCCGTTTTTCTGACAACGAGGCTTACTATGCCAGTGCTGGATATACCAAGAACTCCATTGCCTCCTTTGAAAATTGCCTTTTTTCTCGTAATCAACCGACTTATTATGGAATTGAACTGGCCCACTTCACATCCACAGTGAACTACATCAACTCCACCAGGTATGGAAATAACACACAGGAAATCCTGGCTTACGAATCGGATATGAAACTCACCAATTGCATTCTCCAAGGATCAATATTAAATGGAAATATGACAGCCCAAGCCTGCTACTGGGATGATCCCCGCTTTGTCGATCCAACTGGGGGTGATTTTCACCTGCAAGCCAACTCAGCCTGTATCGATAATGGCATCCAAGTCGATCTGAGCGAAGACCTCGATGGCAATCCCCGTCCGGTGGATGTCCCCGACATCGGCTTGGATGGAACCGGTCAAGGTTTCGACATCGGGGCCTTTGAATACCAGATCCCTTCCCCCCCAACTGAGGTTCCGACTCCCTCGCCCACGGATACCCCAGTTCCGCCCATACTTCCCACAGACACCCCCACTCTCTGGCCCACGGAAACAGAGACAGTTTCTGCGACACCCACCTTCCTCCCAACCATGACAGAGACGCCTCTTCCCACAGGAACTCCCACAGTCACTCCTTCTCTCACCCTCCTCCCGACAGACACACCTTATTCAGCGGATATTGATGAGAATAATAAGGTGGATACTTCTGATCTCTTGCGGATGCTGGGGGTTTGGAACTCCGAGGTCCAGAGCGCCTCGCCGGAAGACTTGAATGACGATACTCAGTTGGATATGGAGGATCTCCTGATATTCGCGGAGCAGTGGCAGGCGGCTACTGGTGTTGAATAGAGGGGATCTTTCTGTTTGACCTTCACCACCTGTGGGCTAACAGTCCGTTGAAAAACTCGTAGTACTGTTGGCACCATGGATTCCCGCCTTCGCGGGAATGACGATTTCCAAGGGATTTCGCTTATTCTGTCATTCCCGCGAAGGCGGGAATCCATGGTCACGCTCTTTTTCAACAGGCTGCTAAACGGACGCCAGAACTCCTTGCCCCTCCACGCACTCCCCGCTCGAGGCCCTGATCATGAGCTCATGCGGCACCAGATGCTGCCGCACGGGAGCATTGGGGTTCTCGATCCTTTCAAAGAGCATCTCGATCGCGATCCGTCCCACCGCCACCATATCCTTGGCGCAGGTGGTGATGGAGGGACGCACCAGCTTGGACCAGGGGCTGTCATCGAAACCAGTGACCGAGACTTCTCTGGGCACATCGATGCCCATGGACTGTAATTTGTATAAGGCGATCAACGCGATGGTATCGTTGACACACACCAGTGCGGTGGGGGGAGCTTCTTGGGAATAAAGACCCTCAATGACGTCATGCCAAGCCTGTTCTCCACCCTCATCCCAAGTTCCCACCTCATTGATCACATGGGCCGGATCGAGTTTGAGACCACGGGCATCCAGGGCCTGCGTAATTCCGGCCATTCTTTCGACGACAGCCCGGTTGACCACATCATGCCCGAGAAAAGCAATCCGTTTATGTCCCAGATCGAGTAGATGGTTTACCATTTGGATAGTCGTCTCAGTCTCTTCCATGGTGACCCAGTCCACATCATATTGGGGCGTTTTTCCAATCAAGACAAAGGGATAATTCTCCAGTTTGAGCCGGGCGAAGTGATCCAGGCTGACATTGATGTTGTAGTCATACTCAGGAATGATGAGGATGCCCTCGGTCCGGTATTGACGGAGCGCTTCAATGTTCTCCCTTTCGGTCATGAGATCATGGTTAGAATCAAACACCAGAATCTGGAAGCCCTTCCGGCGGCAGAGGTTCTCGATATGACTGATGGCATCCAGGTAAAAGGGGATTTTTAGATTGGAGGTGATGACTCCAATGGTGTGGCTACGTCCACTCACCAGATTCTGTGCGATCCGGTTGGGGCGGTACCCAATGCGGTCAAGCAACTCGAGCATCTGCTGGCGTTTTTCCTCGCCCACTCCGGGCAGACCGTGAATGGCACGGGATACCGTAGCCGTTGAGGTGTTCGCCATCTTGGCGATATCTTTAATGGTCAGTCCCATGGAGCCCGTCCCACACACATGTTGTTTGTCATGCCGAGATAAGACCATCCCACATAGGATGTGGCCAAGTATTACTGAATGATCCCGGAACTACAATGTCAGTGGAGAATAGAGGGGTGAGACAGTCTTGGATGAATTCCGCCGTGTTCAAAGATAACGTGATGATGGAACGAGTAAAGGAGTCTCGTTCCAATGATAAGAGGGATCAGGCGGAGAGGGTTATACCATCTCGAGAATCTTGCGTGGGATGTCCTTCAGTGAGGCGACATGGTCCACCGCACCGAGCAGGGCTGCCTCCTTGGGCATTCCATACACCACCGAACTGGCTTCATCCTGGCCGATGGTGATGGCGCCATTATCTTTCATTTCCTTTAATCCCTGGGCTCCATCACGGCCCATTCCCGTCATGATGACTCCCACCGCGTTCTTCCCCGCATAGCGTGCCACGGAGCGGAAGAGCACATCCACCGAGGGGCGGTGCTGCGAAACCAGAGGGCCCTGTTTCACCTCAATTTCGTATACAGCGCCAGAACGCCGTAGAACCATGTGGTAGTTTCCTGGTGCGATGTAAGCATGTCCTGGCAAAACTGTATCCCCATCCTCCGCCTCCTTGACCCCCATCGCACACATGCTGTTGAGACGTTCGGCAAATGAACGTGTAAAGAGTTCCGGCATATGTTGGACAATCAGGGTTCCGGGAGCATTGGCCGGCATGGCGGTCAGAACACTCTGAAGGGCCTGGGTTCCGCCGGTAGAGGCTCCGATAGCGACAATCTTGTGGGTGGTCCGGGTGAGGGATTCGCGCCTGGACGGTTCTTGTGCCGCAGCCCTGAGGCGGCTGACCCGTGATAGATCCACCCGCGCGGCTGCTTTCACCTTCTCGATGAGGGCGACCGCTGCATCACCCACGGTGTATGAGGAACCCGGCTTACAGAGTACATCCACCGCCCCCGCGTCGAGCGCCTCCAAGGCCAGTTCGCTGCCCTTCGGTGTGAGTGAAGAAACGATAACAACGGGGACTGGATGATACCGCATTAACTTGCGCAAGAATGTAATTCCATCCATCCGGGGCATCTCAATATCCAGGGTGAGCACATCCGGTTCAAGTTCAACAATCAGGTCGCGGGCCACATATGGATCGGGGGCTACACCTACGACTTCAATCTCGGGATCCTTTTCCAGTTCTCGCGAAAAAATCTGGCGGACGATTGCCGAGTCATCTACTACCAGGACACGTATACTCATCAATCACGGCCCTCCATCGATAGGATGAGCAATAACGGCTGGTCTTCGATCAAGAAAGCGAGGGATTCCTTAGAATCCTTGATCGAATTCCATTCATCGGCGGAGACAGGTGTGGCACAGGGGATTGCCGCTTCGAAGAGGTCACTCTCTTGAGCCAGGAGTGTACGCAGATGACCACAGAGCACATTGATCATCTCTTTGACCGCATCCTCGGAACGCTCTTGCGCAACGGGGTCATCCTCCTCGATTCCGAGCACATTCGCCGTAATGGTTCGCGCCAGGCTCATTGGTATAACCACGCCGAGATGGCTCTTCCCATTCGAAAGGATGTCAATCCATACATGGAGAAAACAGGCATCCTCCGCACAGGTGAGACTCTCCGCTTCCACCCTGTCTCCAAACATAAAAGCGTAATTTGAGAGAACTTCCATGAAAGCTCCCTCCACAAAGCCCGCTACTTGTTCACGCATGACAGGCTCCCAGAACATCGGAGATGACCGCTTGGATCTCCTCTGGCGAGAAGGGTTTGCGTACGAAGGCCCTGGCTCCGGAGGCCAGAAGCTGATCAATCACCTGACGGTTTCCCTCGGCGGAGACAACGATAACCGGTGTCGAGGCCAGCATATTGTTCTCGCGCATCGTATTGATTAATTCGACTCCCCCCATCTCTGGCATATGCAGATCCGCGATAACCAGATCAATCCATTGTTCATCGAGTATCTTCAGAGCTATCTTGCCGTTGGGGGCATGATAGAAACCATCCACTGTGATATGCGCTAGCCGGAGCGTTTTCTGAAGCACCTGGAATACAGTCAGGGAGTCATCAACTACAAGTATGTTGAGTGACATGAAACACCTCCTCCCCTTTTCTACAGCTCTGTTATTTCGTCACCCGTCCGAATCCAAGTCCGTCCTGTTGCAATTTCCAAACTCATTGTCCTGGGTTTGGCCCCACCAACTTCCTCAGAGGCAATAAGAAGATTATTCTTCCATAACACCTTCCTCAACATCGCATAGTTGCGTTCGCCGATCTTGAAGAATCCACCTTGATCAAGGATCTGAGAGGCGCCAGCAACCTTTACCACCAGCCGGTCGCGGATAGCCCCATGGTCGAACATCGTTTGTAGAAACAAGGCCATCCCAGTATCCACATATATCTCGGGACGGTCAGTGCTTTTCCTAATATCAGCCTTGGAGAGGGGCAACATGCAATGAATCATCCCCCCCACCCTGATGATGGGATCATACAGGGTCACCCCCACACAAGATCCCAATGAATAGGTTGTGAGAACGACCTCGGGGCGCGAGGAGATTTCCATCTCCCCCATACCGACATTCACAATAACACGGTAACCATTCTCAGTGCCGTTGTCTTCTTCCGGTTGCATGATTAACCTCTTCAAGCCGGCTTGTGCAACCCCCTTACTGAAGGAGGCTCCTCCCGCCACACACGCCCTTCTGAGGTTCTGCCGAATCCAACTCACTTTATATACCTCATACCACTATACACTAAACAAATGTGAGTGGCTTTCATTTTCATATCCGTCTGAAAGAGACACGGGTGTTCATGGTTTCCTCATGTCTTCTGGTAAATGGATGGCCGGACAGTTTTGAAAGGAACCGTCAAACCGGTCAAGCCCTCGGATTGTCCAAGAATCAAGAAACCATCCTTACGCAACAGCCGGTGAATCTCCATGACCAGGTTTTCCCTGACCCTCATGTCGAAATAGATCATCACATTCCGGCAAAAAACTACATCAAAAGGCCCCTTCATCGGAAAGGGCGGATCTGACAGATTCAACCGGTTGAATGAAACCTTATCCCGCAACTCGGTCGAAACCACATAAATCGATTCTCCATCGTCCATTTCCCGGTGAAACCAACGGCGTTTATGGTCTGCGGGAACCGTATTAAGTTTCTCTTCGATATAAGATCCGGTTCTCCCCGCCACCAGAGCGCGAGTCGAGATATCCGTGGCAAGAACCCGGACATCGGTCACATTACTGGCTTTGGAGGCGAAGTAAGTCATCATTATGGTGTACGGTTCTTCTCCCGTGGAACAGGCCGCTGACCAGAACCGGAAGCTCCGCTGCCCCATCTCGTACCACCTATCAATCTCTTGAGTGAGGAAGGAGAAAGCCACTGGTTCACGGAAGAAACTGGTGACATTCGTCGAGACCGCATCCAACAGCTGAACACATTCCTCACCATCATCATCCTCGACAATTTTATGCAGATAATCCCGGTAATTCTCAATTCCGAGAGCGCGCATCCGCTTGCCAACCCGTGAACAAAGAAGTGCTTCTTTCTGCTCAGTCAGGTGAATTCCACTCTTTTCGTAAACCAAATCACGGAACTTGCGAAAGGTGCTGTGATCCATTGCTTTCGGACTCATTGTGTAGCGGTTCCCCTTCACATGAAGCCCCCTCTCCAGGCTGGGCGGAAACCTGGAGAGGGGTATGAACCATTAGAATACCACAATTAGAACTCGCGCAGGTCCTCATCATCGAGAGGAATGACCGCTTCGGGTTTGGCTGAGCGAGTCTCCTTGGCGAGCCGGTTTACTCCAGAATGCGAGGCTGGTTTCCGAAGAGCGGGTTTGGAGCCATGGCCATTTTGTCCCCCCGCTTTGATGTTAGCGGCTGGAACCGGAGCCTTGGCGGGTTTGACAGGTGGACGGACCGCGGCATGGCGTTCAGGTATACCACCACCGGTGTTGGTCAAGCTGAATGATCCCACCATGGAAGCCAGTTCCTCGGCCTGGCCACGTAGTTCCTCGGCCGCGGCGGCGGATTCCTCGGAATTGGCCGCATTATGCTGGGTCACGGTATTCATCTGAGCCACAGCGGTATTCACCTGTTCGATGCCTTTGGATTGCTCATCGGAGGCCGCCGCGATCTCGGCGATGACGTCGCTAACCTTGGCGGAGCCATCTACGATTTCACTCAGGATGCGTGCCACCTCCATGGAGATCTCCACACCACCTTGCGAGTTCTTAACCGACTCATCAATCAAGTCAGCGGTGTTCTTGGCCGCGGCCGCGGAGCGTTGCGCCAGGTTGCGGACCTCTTCGGCAACCACCGCAAAGCCCTTACCAGCATCGCCCGCACGAGCCGCCTCGACGGCGGCGTTGAGGGCCAGCAAGTTGGTCTGGAAGGCAATCTCATCGATGGTCTTGACGATCTTGGCGGTCTCGTCCGAGGAGGCCTTGATCTTGTTGATGGCGTCGGACATGCGTTCCATTGCCGTGTTACCCTTCTCAGCCGAGTTCCTGGATTCGTTGGAGAGTTGCTTGGCATGATTGGCGTTGCCGGCATTCTGGCGGGTGGTGGAGGCCATCTCTTCCAGGCTGGCGGATACTTCCTCGAGAGAACTGGCCTGTTCATTGGCTCCCTCGGCCAACATCTGGCTGCCCGTGTTAATCTGGGCGCTTGCATCGTTAACTTGTTCAACCGCGGCCGCCACCTGCGCGAGGGCTTCATCGAGGGTTTGAAGAACCTTATTAATATTAACCTTCATCTGGTTGTAGGCTCCCTGATACTGCCGTTCCACACGCTTGGTAAGATCACGATCGGAAGCGGCTTGCAGCGCACGGCCACCATCTTCCTCGATCAGGCCGCGTAACGAAGTGATCACCTCCACCAGGGCGGGAGAAATCTCATCCTCCCCATCCTTTGGAACGACATTGGCCGAAAGATCACCCACGGCAATCTGCTGGAAGGTGGCCACAACACTTTTTTGCAGATCCTCCGAGAAATCATCCATCGCCGCGGTCAGCACTCCGACCTCATCCTTCCGGTCCATCTTGAGTCTCATGCCCAGATGGCCCTTGGCCATCTCCAGCATCATCTCGACTCCCTGAGCCAAGGGACGGGTAATGCTGCGGGAGAGGACCAGACCGATCACCACAGCAATCAGGACACCTAAAAGTGCTGTCAAACCCAGCGCCATGGCGGCATTATTGAAGGTATTCTCACAGGTCTTGGCGGCCTCTTCAGCGGCCGTGACATTAATACTGATGAGCTCACCCAAAGCCTGGTCCACCGCTGTTCTCGCGTTCGCGGTGCTTCCTCCCGCTCCAACTTCTACCTTGGCTGTAGCGATATCATTGTTTTTCAGTTTAGCTACGGTTGAGTCGGCGGCTGTCTTGTAGGCCTCCCAGGTTGTGTTGAAAACCTCCAACGCATCGACTTCCTTATCAAGCAATGATCTGTCGCTGTATTTTTTGATTTCATCGGCTACCTTGGTCTTGCTATCCGCCATGGTTTTTTCAAGTGCTGGAATTTCATCGGCCTGGAAGAACATCCTGAATACATTACCACGCATGTTAAGAATCTCGGAACGTACCGTCCCCAGATATTGAATGGGGAGGAGCCTGTCCGAATACAGACTGACCGTCCCTTCATTCATCCCCTGCATGTTCCAGTAGCCGACCCCGGCCAAGACAACCAGGAGCAATGCAATCAACATGTATCCACCAATGAGCTTGGTCCCGATCTTCATGTCATTGAGTTTACTCATAATTCTTTTCCTCTTCGTTTCCTTGTATTTTTCAAGGCCCGGTATCGGGCCGGGTTTACAATCAGGCCTCGGTGGTATCCGCGATCTGGGAGATGGTCTCGGCCTCATCGACCGTCAAAACCTTATCCACATCCAGGAGCAGAACCACCTTCAGCCCCACCTTTCCAATACCGAGAATGAAGGTAGTGTCGACCGTGTGTCCAAACTCCGGGGCGTGTTCGATTTGTTCGGACTGAATGTCGAGCACCTCGGAAACCTCATCCACGATGGTACCCATGGTGACCTGGCTACCATTGCGCGCGACCTGCACCACAATGATGCAGGAGCGGTCAGTGTCGACTTTCTGCGCCATTCCAAACTTGAGGCGTAGATCCACGACCGGGATCACCTTGCCGCGTAGGTTGATAACCCCCCGGATGTAGTGGGGGGTCCGGGGAACCCGCGTGATGGCGATCAGGCCCATGATTTCCTGGACTTTCAGAATCTCAAGGCCAAAGATCTCGCCCTCGAGTTGAAACGTCAGGAACTTCCCGCCGCGTATGGCCACCCCCGCGCCTCGTCCTTTTGTTGTGGGTGCGTCTAGCAATGTTTGTTCCGCCATATTCCGACCTCCAAGTTGTCGCTATCCACAGAATTTCAGTTCTGCTTGAATGCTTCATTTTGCTCTATGGCCCCAAACCTATGCCGGTCTGATAGGCCTTCATTCCCATTAGAATGGTCCCCATTAGCTGTCGCCAGACGTACTAAAGCGCCGATATCCAGAATCAAACCCACATGACCGTCCGGCATGATCGCGCCCCCGGAGAGTCCCGGAGTACCCCGGAGAACCTCTCCCAGCGGCTTAATCACAATCTGTTGTTGTCCCAGCAACTCATCCACCATTAGCCCCGTGTAACGTCCGTCATCCTCCACGACCACCACGGTGGCTTGAGTCGCGTCCTGACTAGCACCATCAATCACGAAGAGCCTGTCCAGACGGTATAGGGGAATGAGATCGCCCTGAACCTTAAGCATCTCACCGCGATGGAACACGGTGGAAACCTCATCGAACCGTGGACGAATCGATTGGACAACGGAGAGGGTTGGAATGATGTACCTCTCCGAAGAGACACGCACCACCATCCCATCGATGATCGCCAGAGTGAGTGGCAGACGGATCGTGAAGAGGGTTCCCATGCCCGGTTCGGACATGATGTCCACCTGGCCGCGCAGAGCCTCTACATTCTTCTTGACCACATCCATCCCCACACCACGTCCAGAAACATCGCTGATCTTCTTTGCGGTGGAAAAACCGGGCAGGAAAATGAGGTTGAAGGTCTCCCGGTCGGAAAGGGTATCGCCCTCACGGATGAGACCACGTTCCAGGGCCTTGGCGAGAATCGATTCCCGGTCCAATCCCCGGCCATCATCCTGGACCTCGATATAAATGCTGCCGCCTTTATGATAGGCGCGCAGTTCAACACGTCCGGTCTCCGGTTTCCCATGCCGGAGTCTTTCTTGCGGATCCGATTCAATCCCATGGTCGACTGCATTCCGGATCATATGCACAAGTGGATCACCGATCTGATCGACCACGGTTTTATCCAGTTCAGTGTCCTCGCCCGACATCACCAGGTCAACTTTCTTGCCAGACTTGCGGGTAAGGTCGCGGACCAGACGGGACATCTTCTGGAAGGTCGCGCGGATCGGGATCATACGCAGGGAGGTTCCCATCTCCTGAAGTTCGCGTGTGATCTTATCGAGTTGTCCGAGGTGGCGCAGAAGCGCGGGAGAGGCCAAGTGTTTTAACTCCTCGGATTGGCTGACCATTGATTCAGCGATGACTAACTCGCCGATCGTATCCAGAAGCTGATCAAGCCGGTCTGCATCCACTTTGACCGTCTCCCGCACCTGAACCGTAGCTCCGCCTTCGGCGGCCGCTTGGGCACGTAAAGCCAAGGCCACATCCTGAGCGGCCACTTGCCCCGATTTCACCAATACCTCACCAATCCGTGGTTGCACGGGTGGATCAAGTTGTTTGTCTAGAGCTGCTTGAATATCCTCCCGGAGAACCCCTTCTTTCTCGGCGAGAACTTCACCCACCGGACGGCGTTCTGGTTCCAATTGCTGTTGTTCCAGCGCAGCTTCGACCTGACGTTTGGTGGTGACATTCATCTCACGCAGGATCTCACCCAAATGCTTGGTCTTGGCTGGTTCCGATTGTTTTTGAAGGGCCTGCTCAAGATCATGTTGCGTGATGATCCCATCCTCAAGAAGCGTCTCCCCTAATGGTTTCCGGGGTTCTGGATGGGTGAGTTGTACCGGCGCGGAAACCTCTGAAGAGGTGAGTGAGTCCACCATGCGTATGCGTTGAATGAGTGGATCAATCGCATCATCCTCAGTGGGCAGATTGTTAATGGAAACCCGGCCCTTGAAGCGGTTGATGATCCGCTTGAGGCAATCAATGGTCTCAAAGACGATATCAACGACGGGGCCGGCGAGAACTAAGCTTCCCTCACGGGCACGATCGAGCAGATTCTCGGCCTCATGGGCAAGTTCACCAATCTGAACCAATCCGAGGATTCCCGCGGAACCTTTGACGGTATGGAAGGCACGGAAAACCGCGTTGAGCGCCTCGCTGTTCGCCGGTTCTGTTTCCACCGTGAGTAGGTGCACATCAGCATTATCCAAATGCTCCAGAGACTCCGAGACAAAGGTCTCCAGCATTTCTGGATTATCGAGGAAAGAGAGCGCCGGACTGATCTGCGGAGAAACCACTCGGCTAGGGGGAGGGGCTGAGGGCTGGGGTTCAGTGGGCTTTCCAGTAACACGGGCGACGAGCTGGTCCACACTCTCAGGCAGCGCTCCCTTTCCAACTCGATAAGCATAAAAACGCTCGAGCCAATCCTTGACACTAAGGATCTGGTCGGCGTGAATGGCGGTGCCATCTTCCTTCAATCTTCCTTCGGCCCAGTGGCAAAGCCGTGCCACTTCCGGAAGTCCCACCAGGTCGGTGTCACCCTTGAGGGTATGTAAGACACGTAGCAGGGCATCGACTTGCTGGCTGTCGTGTGTCTTCTCGATCGAGAGGACCAAAGACTCCAGTTCAGCGAGAACCTCGGGTTGACGGGAAAGGAAATCCCCCAAGATCTTCTGGTCTTGTTCGCCTTCACTGAAAAATTCGGCCGCTGAGGGAATTTCCGGTGTCTGAGTGGCTGAGGAAGCAGTCTTGGTTTTAGTACCCTTCTTGCCTTTCTTTCTGGATGAAACAGAGGCCTCCAAGAAAGAAGATTCGCGGATCATCATCTGTAATCTGGAGATGGTGCGGTTCAGATCAACCCACACCTCCTCCGGTTGAGAAATACCGGACTGAAGGAGTGTTTCCAGACTGGAAAGACCACTCTCCGCTAGGCTCCGCTCTTCATCGCGCCGGTCTCCAACCGCCCAATCCAGGAGTGCCCTGAACTTGTCCCGCAGGGACGTAACCGCCTCCCGGTCCGTAGGTCCAGTAAGCACAAGCGAGGTGGCCAGATCCTCCACCATCTCGGTGGGAGAAGATGGAATAGGAGAAGCTGGCTCCTGAGAGGAGGATGGTCCCATTGCTTCCCCTTCCGTGATATCCACGGTGACCCCCTCAAAAGTCATCAGCCGCGCGGTGAGCTCCTCAGCGGTGCGGTTACTTGCGAATACCACCTGGAAAGGTTGGCCAAAACCCAGAGTTTCATCTTTACGGATATCGGGTTGGACCTGCTCGATAGTTCCAATCGAGGCCAAATCACGTACGATTACCAGCGCACGCGCGGTCGGCATGGGCAAGTCTTCCCTAATGCGGATTGTGAGGTGCCAAGTCACTGTTGTTGCCTCTCCTTTTCCTCACAATTCAATCAGTGAATAGGAGGAGTTCATTTACAATCTCCGCACCATACCGGTGGAGTCACTAGATGTTCACTCACAATTAGCAGTTGAACAGGCGTTCTCATCGTCAAGTAAAAATGCTTTTTCATTCGTGGGATCAAGATCCTGAAGCAACCGGGACAACACCTCGGCAATCAGGGCAAAGTCATCATCGATGTAGGCTACAAACCGTGGCCGCAACCGATGCGCAAGCGTGATCATGTCGGGTGCCTGGTTGGGCAAAACCAACACCAGATGAGAGAGCATGAGTTCATCTTTCAGCATCAAGATCTGAAGGAGTTCATCCCGGCTCGCTATTGAAAGAAGAACGACCAAGGGTGTGGTCACACTGTGGTGTAAAGCGTAATCAAGCGAGGCTAAGTCATGCAGAACAGTGAAACTCCTATTATGGACGACTGCTTGTACGATGTTTTGGAGTTCCATCGTCCGGCCATCCTTGTTGGGAAAAAAGAGAAGAATGGGTTGCATGTTGTTTATTCCTGTGCAAATGGCGTTCGATCCACTCATAATGCAACACACATGCCAGCATCTTTGGACATTGTTTGGTTAACAGATATTGGCGGTTTTTAATACATACAAGATATTACCTAAATGAAAGGTCCTAAAAACAGGTCCTACAAACAAGACATGTCTTATATATGAGACAATACTGCAAGACACATAGCTCTTTAGGTATATCAGTCGTGCACAGAGAGAGGGGTGAACTAGGAAAGATGGCACATAGGTTATTCAAAAGGTGGGCTCGCAGTGGATTCACACTTTGGTATGAATCCACTGCTACTCTTGATTAACAGAGTGCTGAGATGACTCGCTCAGGAATCAGGAGTGGAAATCTGGTGTTTACTCAGAAGGGCATATAAGCGTGAACGTGATAGTCCAGAGAGGTAACAGGCCTCACGGATATCACCCTTACAATGGTTCATGAGCGATTGTAGATAACGGCGGTCGGAGTCGACACGGATATCATCCAAGGATGGGAACACGCCCTTGCCGTCCTCCAGGTTCTGTAATGATTCTGACGGCATCCCGGTGGTTTCTACAATCCTGACTGGTTCCGGAGTCTTCGGCATCTCCAAGGGGGTGTCCTTGAGTGGGGTACTGGCTGGACGTATTCGAGATCTCAGAGCCGAAACACGAATTCCTTGCGGCAGATGATTGGGTTCCAGGACCGGGAGCGAACCAGCCGCCGCCACAGACCTTTCAATGCAGGAAAGGAGTTCACGTACATTGCCCGGCCAATCATAGGATTTCAGTGCGGAAAGATATTCAGCCGACATAGAACGCCGGAGCACTCCATGACGGGTGCTCAAACGATCCAGGAAATGATTCGCCAGGAGTTGGATATCGTCTTGCCGGTTGCGCAGGGGGGGGAGCTCGATCAGAGCCGTGCGGACACGATAGAGGAGGTCTTTTCGAAACTGGCCGTCTTGAGCCATTTGATCAAGGTCACGATTGGTTGCAGCGACTAAACGGAAATCGCTCTCAACCTCCTTTTCACATCCGACTGGCCGGAAACGATGCTCTTGGAGGGCACGCAAGAAAGCCTTCTGCAGGGAAAGAGGGAGTTCCCCGACTTCATCCAGAAAGAGTGTCCCTCCATCGGCTTGACGGATGAGTCCATCACGGTCTTTATCGGCACCCGTGAAAGCTCCTTTCACATGGCCAAAGAGGAGACTCTCCACAAGGTTTTCCGGCAGCGCAGCACAATCAACCACCACAAAACTGCCATCGGCGCGTGCGCTATTGGCATGGACACACCATGCCGCCAGTTCTTTACCTGTGCCGGTTTCTCCTGAGATGAGCACCCCAATGTCGCTTTGTGCGGCCCGGTAAACCTGAACCAAACAGGAGCGCATCATCGGGCTCTCACCGATAATCCCACCCCGTTGGAGCAGGAGCAGAGGATCTTGATTTTTCTTGAGCTCACGGTGCTGGAGGGCACGGGTCACAGGCAGCAGGACACTGGAGAGAGAGCCACCTTTCTCCACATAATCCCAGGCTCCGCTCCGGATGGCGGCCTCGGCTCCATCCGGATCTCCTTCTCCGGTGATGATCACCACCTCAGGCATACCCGAGGTCTCCTGGATTTCAGGGAGTGAATCCAAGCCATTTCCATCCGGAAGGTTGACATCCAAGAGCACAAGATCATACGACTCACGAGCGAAGAAACCGCTCGCGGCGCTTAGAGTCTCCGCACGCTCAATGGTATGTCCAAAAGCGCGCAGACGCCGTGCCAGTAATTCCGATAGAAGTTCATCATCATCAATGATGAGGATTTTCGCCATGGTTTTACCCCCTTCCACGCGGCCACTACTTAAAGCTCATCGAGTGTGGCCCTGACTTCTCCGAGTAACTCCTCTATTGCGAATGGCTTGTGGATGAAATGGAATTCTTGCATATCAACCCCCTCTCGTCCAACAACCTCATCGGTGTGCCCTGACATGAAGACCACCTTGAGGCCGGGGACCTCCTCCAAGATCTGTTGGTAGAGATTCCATCCATTCATCTCCGGCATGACCACATCCGTCAAGAGCAGGTGGATGTCATGACATTCTGATCTTAACTTATTAATGGCCTCGTGCGGGCCTCGGGCATCATGAACTTGATACCCGTATTTTCTCAAAACACTCCGGGCCACATGCCTGACACTGTCATCATCCTCAACGATGAGAACCGCCTCGCCCTGCCTGGCTTTGCTCCGGATAGGCGCGTGCTTGTCATGTACTCCTCGCGCGATTCCATTGGAAGTGGGAAAATAAAGCCGGAAAGTGGTACCTTGTCCGGGCTGGCTGACAAGGCTGATCCGCCCACCATGTTGCCGGACAATACCATGAACAGTAGACAACCCAAGCCCCGTTCCCTTCCCTTCTTCCTTTGTGGTGAAAAAGGGGTCAAACACCTTTTCCAGATTCTCGGCCGGGATGCCACATCCCCTATCCGCAACACTGAGCAGAATATATTCACCTGGAGAAAGGCCCAGGGTGGCGGTTTCACGGCCCTTCTGGAATATAGTTTTCGCGGTGTGGATGACCACACTGCCACCATTAGGCATGGCATCACGTGAATTGACCACTAAATTGATGAGTATCTGTTGGATTTGTCCGGGATCGACGAAAACAGGGTCGAGATCAGGAGTCAGATTAAAGACCAGTTGGATCTTCTCTCCCACCAGTCTACACAAAATCTTGCTTATGCCGTAGATGACTTCATTAAGATCGACTATCTGTTGATTGAGTTTCTGTTTGCGGCTGAAGGCCAAGAGTTGTTGAGTCACTGACCGGGCATGAACCGCCGCCTTAAGAACTTCGCCCAATTCGCTCCGGATGGGATGGTCGATGGGAAGTCCCTCCACGGCAAGTTCCGAATAACCCATGATGACTGAAATGAGGTTGTTAAAATCATGAGCCACACCTCCCGCCAGCTGACCCACCGCCTCCATCTTCTGGGCCTGGTGCAACTGTGCCTCCAAGGACTTCTGCTGAGTGATATCAATAACCAGTGAATAGATGAGGGTCCGGCCACGCATGGGTAAAGGGCCCGTATGGACCTCTACATCCCGGATCTCTCCACTGGCGAGTTTGTGTTTAAAGAAGAAATGCGAACACCTTTTCTCCCGCGCATCACGGATGGCGAGGACGAGTTGGTCTAGTGGCATTTGGTTAATCTCCGCCACTTTCATACCGATCATTTGGTTCCGCGTATATCCATAATACCGGTTAGCCGCGGGATTAGCATCCACAATCTCAAAGGTATCGGCATCGAAGAGAAACATAACGAGCTGGTTTTCAAAAAAAAGGCTACGATATCTCTCTTTGCTCTCGGACAATTCATCCAGAAGGTGGAGACGCTCATTGGTTTTATGCAGAAGCATCTCTTGGGTAGCTCTCAGATTCTCCGCATGTTCTTGCATCAGATCCACAAGAGAGGATTGATATCCACGGAATTCCTCACGCGAGGCAATTACCTTGCGCAGTTTAGTCAAACCATATTCAAAATGGATCCGGTTCCGGTCCTGCTTTATCAGCTTCTCCACGGGAACATGGAAGATATTCTCATGAGACTCTCCGCCCATCTGGATATGAGGGTGACATGCCAAGGCTTCCAAAAGGATATTGGAATCTAGGGAGTTCTGGTCGAACAAGCACAGAAGATTGAAAGACCGCCTCTGCATGAGGGCCTCGATCTTGGCCTCATAGGTGATGAAGAGATGGGGATCGGCCACCCCCTGGAGAATCCATGTCATATCTTGAACCAAACGCATCCCCTGGAAGCCCTCGGTGTAAGCACGCTTGAGTTCAAGATCGATGAAGCTGGTCAGTAGATCCGGGTCGAAGAATTCTCCACAAGGACCCCCGATAATGCCAAACTGATTCAGCCAGCTGGCCTTCTGCCCCCGGTTCAGGACAGTTGGAATTTGGTTAAAAATATCGGGATTCCCCAGAAACAAGACCTTCTCATCGTGGGAGAATCCTTCATGTATAAAATCCTGGACCACCTCATTACGGACATCCATGGAGTCAAGAAACAGGGCTACATGGCCATCCACGGATAAGGGGGCGAGCTGGACATTCATACCCAAAGGAGGAATCGAGCCACTTTCCATACTCAGCATCCAACCCCATATACCAATTAACTAATGAAAAACCAGTTTATGGCCATTTACAGATTGTGAATAGACATCCGCTTGTACTAATTGCTAGATCTACAGGATGTGCCATCAGTTCTCTCCCCAGGCCTTACGCACACACTCATGGACACATCGCCCGCCGCCGACTATCATCTCAGGTGGTTGTGAGGGGATCACTCCGGCCATACGGGTCCAACCGTAGTCACTTCCCTGGAGGATGGTTGATGAAGACAATTTCGAGATTCTTCCTCGTCACATCGTTGCTTTTGGTGTGCTGCCTGAGCGTTACACTGGGTGTCCAGAAAACAGTGTATGCCCTAGATCATTTGAGGACCTCCGACGAGGAGATGCGGCAGCTCATCGCTGTTTATGATGAGGTCCTGAAAAACTATGTGGAGATCAAAGATGCCTCCGCCGAAAACCTGATGCAAGGCGCCATCTTTGGCATGTTACAGACCCTGGATCCCTATAGCCAATACTTTCCCCCAGCCGAGTACAAGAAGTTCAATGAACAAACCCAGGGCGAATTCGGTGGCTTGGGAATCCGGATCATTCTCGCACGTCCCGATGCGCGCTGGCTGCCCGGTTGGTTGACCGTCGTCGATCCCATCCAGGATAGCCCCTCAACAAAATGCAAGGCCACCTTGGATGGCAAGGAATATATTGGCCTCAGACCTGATGACAAAATCGTGAAGATCGGGAAGGACTCGACCCGCACCATGTCACTTGAGGCGGCGGTGGATAAGCTGAAGGGTCCCCCCGGCACCACCGCCACCATCCAGATCGCTCGTAAACCTATGGAGGGGAATCCCATTCTGCTCGATTTCACCATCGAACGCGCCATTATCTCCGTCCCTCCAATCGATACCAAGGACATTCGTATGATCGATGATGATATCGGTTATATCTGGCTGAAGGATTTCACCAGCCATGCGCATGAAGCGGTCCAAACGGCTATCGAGACGCTCAAAGGTCAGAATATGAAGGCACTGATCTTCGATTTACGCGACAATACTGGAGGACTCCTTCCGGTTGCCATCGAGATCTGTGAGAAGTTCATCAAACGAGGGGAGGAGGTTCTGTTTGTCGATTCCCGTAATGACCGGGATGATGAAACCTACTACTCTCGCAAAGACCCCGTCACGGATGTCCCCATGGTCGTACTCGTCAATGAGAACTCCGCTTCGGCCTCAGAGATCGTGGCAGGCTGCATTCAAGATCACAAACGCGGGATGATCATTGGACCTGAACCGGGCAAGACCACCTATGGTAAGGGATCGGTGCAAACTGTCATTAAACTCGAAGATGGTTCCGGTCTTAAACTCACGACCGCTCTCTGGTTCACACCCAATAAACAAAAGATCCATGGCCACGGAATCAAACCCGACGCTTGGGCCGACATGGACTTTGAGTATTGGTTGAATCTACGTCAAGCCAAGAAAGAGGGTTTCCTCAAACCGAAGATGCTTCGTAGTCAACATGCCGCCGAGCCGGAAGATAAGAACACCGAGGTGACAGTCGAGGAGTTACTCGGCAAGACCGCGCAGACCGACACGGAGAAGGACCTTTACGATAAGCAGTTGTTCCTTGCAGCCCAGATTCTCCATTCCCAATTGCCTGAGACAGGTGAGAAACAAACCCCGGCGACAGCTGACGCCACCACCAAGTAATCAACAGAACTTCTCTCTCCACCCCCACGCTTATCTGAAGCGCGGGGGTGGAGCAGCAGAAACAATACACAAAAATGGCTTTACCGATCCCCCCCACCCCAACCCTCCCCCGCAAAGGGGGAGGGAGTTGTTCGGAGTTCACACTTGAGTGTGTCTTTACACCCTCCCCCCTTGCGGGGGAGGGTTGGAGTGGGGGGGATATAAATTTTATTCCGAGATCCAACCTCTCACATGAGAATCCTGGCCATCGAAACTTCCTGTGATGAAACAGCTGTGGCCGTGGTCTCGGACAACCAGGGTGTCGAAACTTCCTTGGTCAGCTCACAAATCGACCTTCACCGCCCCTTTGGGGGGGTGGTTCCAGAGGTGGCCTGCCGCGCACACCAGGAATGGTTGCCGCTCCTAACACGGGAGACTCTGAACCAGACCGGGTATAGCCCAAGCGATTTCGATGGCATCGCGGTTACCTATGGCCCCGGCTTGATTGGTGCTCTGCTGGTAGGCCTCTCTTTTGCGCGAGGATTGGCTTGGGCCTGGGAACTCCCTTGGGCCGGAGTCAATCATCTGGAGGGGCACCTCGCCTCGCTCGATCTAGCGGAACCACCCTTTGCCCCCCCCTATGTGGCCTTACTTGCATCCGGAGGTCATACGGAATTCTTTGATGTCAATGAAGGATGGGGGATCCACTTCCTGGGGGGGACACTCGATGACGCGGCGGGAGAGGCCTTCGATAAAGTGGCGTACCTACTCGGCTTAGGATACCCAGGTGGACCAGCCATCGAACACGCCTCGCTCCAACATGAGGGCGAACGCTTCTCCTTTCCCACCCCCATGAAGGGACGGCGTGGATGTGATATCAGTTTCAGCGGATTAAAAACCGCCGTGGCCGTGGCCCTTCAACAGGATGGAACCCGGCCAGTCCCCTATTGGGCGGCCTCTTTCCAGGACTGTGTTGTCGAGGCCTTAACCCGTAAACTTGAAACAGCCGCCAAGCAAGCGGGTCGAAAACGGATCGCCCTAGTGGGTGGCGTCGCGGCCAATAAGGCTTTACGTGAATCCATCGCCCGGCTAGCCCACCGCAAAGGTTGGGATTACGGAGTCTCACCTCTCAAGTATTGCGGCGACAACGCCGCCATGACAGGCGCTGCCGCACTGCGTACCGTTCCCATCCGTGGTTGGTCTCCCCTGGATCTGGATGCCGCCCCGCGTCTTTCACTCGGTTGATCCACCATCATGATGGTTGATTCACAGAATGTCTTTGAGTCCTTACGAACAGACCATCCAGTCATCCTGGCTCCACTCGCTGGGATTACTGATGCCCCCTTCCGTGAGATCTGCCGGCGCCTGGGGTGCCGTTTTGTCTATGCCGAGATGACCAGCTCCGAAGCCTTGGTCCGGAGTAATGAGCGTGCCCGCAAACGGATTCTTGGCTTGGATGCCCCCATTCCCACGGTAGCCCAATTACTGGGAAACACACCCGAGGTCATGGCTGAGGCGGCGGAGATATGTGTTGCGATGGGAGCCGACGCGGTCGATGTCAATCTCGGTTGTCCGGCGAAACAGATTGTACGCGGGGGTGGGGGTTCGGCGCTCATGCGCGATCCTGATTTAGTCGCCCGGATTGTCCGTGCCATCGCCGCCCAGATCAATAAACCAGTCAGTGTGAAGATGCGCGCCGGGTGGGATGACAACTGCCGTAACGCAGTCGAATTGGCGCATATCGCCGTAGTGGAAGGAGCCAAAGCGGTTACAGTCCACCCCCGGACACGGACTCAAGCCTTCAAAGGGCAGGCCAGTTGGGAAGTCATCGCACGGGTACGGGAAGAGATCCCGGTTCCAGTCATTGGTAATGGAGATGTGCGCACCCGCGAGGATGTCTTGCACATGCGAGAAAGCACGGGGTGCGATGCCGTTATGGTAGGCCGTGCCGCATTAGGAGCGCCCTGGATCTTCCGCTACCTGGATGAACCCAGTTTCACACTACCTGATTTCACAACCCGCATCGAAATCGCCATTGAGCATCTCGGCCTACTCGCGGAAGAGAAAAGCGATTCACGGGGGACCCTCGAGTTCCGTAAACATCTGGCTTGTTATCTCAAGGGGATGCCCGACAACAAGTTTGTGCGTGGAAAGATGAGCCACCTGGATTCGGTGCGGTCAGTAACGGACATTCTTCAAGCTTATAAACAAAGGATCGAGACAAGACAGGCCACGGAATTATTCTCCAATCCCATAGAGGGCCTCTTCCGGGATCCGGATCTCGATATGGAAGTAGGGTGAAACCTCGGGGGACAGAGTGTCTGGATCACCGAACACCTGGGTTTCAACGGTTTCTCCCTCGCCCACACCATCTGAGTTCCGGACTGAATCGACCCACACCCGGATCTTCCCATTATAACCTAGTGTCACAATCCGGTTCACGAAGTAGAGTCCCAACCCTTGATTGGCACCGATGGTTTGAATGCTGAAGTTTGTCTCTTCTCCCCGGTAGCCTTTCTCGAAAAGACGGTTGAGACGGTCCGGCGCTGGGGGATGATCGACTGGATTACTGACATGAATCACATAGCTGCCTTCCCGCCGTAAAATGGAGATGTCAATCCGCCCACCCTCACTGGAATACTTGACCGCATTCCCCAGTAGATTGTCAAAAACCGCTTCGAACCAGGCACGGTGTACCAGAACATGCTCATGCGCGAAGCCGGATTCGCGGCGGATCACCACCATGAGCCGCCGACGGCGAATATCAAATGAGTATGCGGTCGAGGCTGTCACCAAAATACTACGTCCGACCTCCACCCACTCTTGATCCCGGCTGAGATGCCCCGGATCGAATTCGAGAGTCCCTAATAGGTATGTCGCCCGGGTTATCTTCTGGAGAAGGGCCACCATCTGGGCCATCTTGTCAACGACTGGCTTGAGGTCATCTCCGCTCTGGGAAGATAGACGTCCCATCTCACGGATGTCGTCCTCCATCAGGTAGCCAAGAGAAAGAAGGGAGGAAATGGGACTGCGTACCTCATGTCCCACAAAGGCCGAAACCTCTTGGACGGTGTTTAACGCGGAGCGCAGACGATCCTGGGTGCGCGTAAGATTCTGGTAAAGCCACTGGTGAGCAAGTACCGCCCAAACCTGACGGCAGAAGAAGCGTAGGAACCGCCATTCCCGGTCAGTAACCAAGCGTCCACGTTGGAGTGGGACAAGGTCAATCCAGCCCGTGAACTCATCGTACCCTGTCTCCAACAACGATGGAAAGAGAAACCGGATGGGAGCCCCAGGATCCATTAAGGGAGCTTCTCCGGGTAGCTCCTCCTTATCTGTTACCACCTGGATCTCGGATTGGAAACCGAGATCATGGAACAACCGGTCAAACAACAGGTTGAGCTTCAAAGAATCCAGCGTGCGTCCGACAACCGCATCCAAGACCACCATCGCACGCAGTTCCTCGGGCGAGAAATCAATGATCTCTTGCTGGTACTCAGCGAGTTCTTCATCCAGAGAGCCCTGTATGATAGATGGATTGAGATCTTTGCTGATCAACATGTTGAATAGAACCTGTTCAGAAAGAGGGTCAGAACACAAGGGCAGTCCATCCTGCCGTTTCCCATACACACACACCCTTTCTATAACGATTCTGCCAGACTTTCGTTATAACAAATAGCACTTTTTTTTGGACCTGTTGACCTTGATCTCCATGACTGACTGGCCCACCATGAGAGCGCCATACAACATGACTGGCTGGATGTACTTATTCTCGAAGACCACATAAAGGAGTAAAAGGAATGGTATTGGCGAATGTTCTCGCGTGCTGTTTGTGTATTTCAGCCTTAGGTCCACAAGACCTTGGATATTTCCCGGTATGCACCCAGTTCTCACCGGTCCCCTCGGGTCAGGGTTGGCATGATGAAAAAGATCCTCTTAATGAAGCTCTCATCAAAGACACCATCGACAATATCCTCGCCCATGGTTTCACCGGCATCGAAGCACCCCCGCGACGCTCCCCAGAGGAAGATAAACTGATCCTTTCCTACGCCCAGTCGAAAGGAATGTTTGTCTCGATCCATCTCGGTTCCTATGAACTCTTTGGAAGAGATGCGCCACCCGATATCAGTGTGTATTCTCCGGGGTATCCAGCCGCGGTAAGAAAGATTGCCACGGAGTCCCTGAAATCAATCGGCAATATGCCACGGTTGTTCAATGCCTTCACCTTCCAGGATGAACCCTTCCACGGAGGCCCTAAATCTTTCAGTTATGCCCCCGAGGATAAGGCGGAGTTTCTAAAACGGTATGGCTATGAGATGCCCACAAGTCTGGACTCGGTCAAGGATGATCCCAAGAAGATGGGGGATTTTCTGAATTTCCAATCGGGCATCTTCGCGGATGGCTGGCGTCAGGTCTACAAGATCATCAAGGAGATCAGCCCTGAAGTGACCTTCACACTCACGCATGACAGCCACAACACCTTTGGGGGTGGGTGCGGATCTCACACCGAGGTTGCTATCGATGATGTCATGCACTGGGATGGGGATTTCAGTGATCTATTCGTGTATGACATCTATCCCTTCAACAACATTGACTTCCGCTTTGGAGAATTGGGTAAGTTCCCCAAGCCGAGGATGTCCCAGACCCATTACTCTTTCGCCCAGATGCGGAACTTGACCACCCACGCCGGAAAACGCCTCGGATTCTGGGTGGAGACCTACAATCCCGAATGGCATGGCTCCTACATGGATGAGGCCGCACTAAAGAGACATTGGAGTGACCGTGAGATGGCACTGACAGCGGTCGCGCAAGGAGCGGATTACCTTCTCATGGGACGGAAGCTCCCGGTCGACGCGAAACATTGGGAATCCTTCGGTGAAGGATTGAATTTGTTGAAGAAGACTGGACCAGATTTGCTCCAGATGCCCAAGGTGAAAGCCCGCGCGGCCATGCTCTTCCCACGCACCCAATACCTCCAGCTGCAACAGGAGTACTTCGATGTGGCCCTCTCCTTCGAGGCATTCCTGCGCGCTTATGGCGAAGTGGATATCCTCCACGAAGACCAGGTCAAGGACGACACCCTGGAGGGCTACAACACCCTCCTCCTCTTCGATGTGGCGCTACTTCCCAACGCGGTGTGTGAACACATCAAGTCCTTTGTCGAAAAAGGCGGGCTTCTCATCGCCGACTCAGTTCCTACACTGAATGAACTCCGTCAGCCCAATGCCACACTGCAGGAACTCTTCGGTGTTAAGAATCCCTCCCATGACAGGATACCGAGAACCGGCCACTGGATTGGCTACAAGAACACACACACACCTGGTTGGGCTTTCCGGACAGACAATGCCCCCGATGAAAACAGCCTGGAGAAAGAGACCCGGTTAAGTGGAGAGGTGTGTGGTAAGGCTTTCGCGATGACTGCAGTCAGCCCGCGCTCTTGCGAACCCACCACCGCTCAAGTACTCCTCAAGAATGCCTCCGGGCAACCAGGACTTACCACCCGCCAAGCGGGACAGGGCCGGGTCTACCAGCTCGGCTTCTGTGTTCTCGACACCTACTTCAAACATGTCCGGGAACAGAATTCAGCCGAGGAGGCGAAGGTGGTCGAGCTGTTGCGGAACTTGGCGCTCTCCACAGGCGTCCTCCCGCATGTCCGTTCCACCAATCCGTGCATCGAGGCGGCGCTTCGCGCCAATGAGAACAAGGGGTATCTGTTCGTGATCAACCACGAAACGGATGATGGCAAGGTTACAGTCCAACTGAGCGGCCTGGGCTTCCCCGCCAAGACCTTCATCGATTTGGGCTCTGGCCAGACACTCACCACCCGCACGGAAGGCGGGGCGACTGCACTCGATCTAGATGTCCCGCTGGGTGAGGTACGGATTATCCGGATGGAGCCCTAGGGTTCTGATATCAACTCATACACCCGGACATCCGCCGGAGCCAATTGAATATCCAGGAGAACCGGGCCGGGGCCAATGGTTCCGGCCGGTTCCCTGCCCTCCTCCAATATCCGCCATACCCTCCCGGTATCTGGGATGGGATACACCGCTCGATCAAGCATCAGGTGCACCGCCTGGGTGGAACTGGTGATGTTAGCCAACACCACCGCCATACCTCCATCGGGAGCCTTCCAGGCGCTCGCTAAAATGTTGGGAACCACCTTGGTGAATTCCTTGACCGCATCCTGTTGGCCCGCATAAATGGAGAGCCGGGACATAGGGATTTCTGTGGTGCTGGCCTGGATCTCGGGCGGATGTAGGAAGATCCCGTCGCGAAGGTACTTCAGGGACTTCTGACGCAGCCGTGCGATCCGGAGGACATAGTCCATCTCCTCCTTGCGTGTCAGAAGATGCTCCGGCTGATAGTTGGCAATTGAGGGCTGCTGGCCCCAGACAAAGGCACGCGCCTGCTCCATGCGGAACTGAGTTGAGAACTTGCGATCGAGCAGCTCAAGAGGTGTCTTGGGGGCATACTCCGCTGGCCAGAGGTCATCATAGGGGGGACGGGTCAACGATGAGTAGTTGCCATACTGGGTGGCGCAATCATGATAAACCGCCTGGAAGAAGGGGATCGGTTCCCATTCTCCCGGCGCGGCATAACGCTCCATACTCACCTGCAGGCTGAGCATCACATCCAGGTGAGGTAGCCAGGCTTCACCGCAGCCCTCGCCCGCGAGAGCGACCTGCTTGGTGGACACACAACGCTGACGGATGTCCTCCTCCAGTTTCTGGAATCCTCCCATCCACCATGATCCCCCACCGAGCGGATGGCCATGAGTGGGATCATAACAAGCCAAGCTCGAACAAGCCTGGTCCATGTAGATCCCATCCACCCCCAAGGTACGGACCGCTTCAGCCGCGATCCCCGCATATTTGTCGCGCCAGAAATCAGTTCCCATACACATCGAGGCGCAGGGAACCTTCATGAAGGTGTTGTAGACCTCCGGTGTAATCTGGCCATCCACTCCTTTCACCGCATAACGCGCGGCCCCTTCCTCCGCCCAGCTTTTAGTACTCATCCCCCATAGACGCTGGTTCATGTAGACCAGGGCGTGGATCCCTTCGGATTGGGCCTCACTCAGCGCCTTGCAGAATGACTCGGCACCCTCACGCGGAGGCAGGTACTCCGGAAAGCCCGCATCGTAGGGACACCCATGCCACCAGTGCCAGAAGACACTGACGGGCAGACCGGTCTCTTTCTGAAGCTCACGCGCCGGACCGAGCACTCCCTTGGATCGTCCACGGTTCCAGACCCACAGCGCAGTGTTGGAAACCCAGTCCGGTGTCTGCTCACGCCGCTTGCGGCTCTCACGAACCCAGGCCTGCTTCCGTGCCCAGGTCCGGTAGTGTTCCGCCGCAGTGAACCAGTCGCCATGGAACAGACGTGTCTCCACCTCATAGGCGGTCTCGAAAATGCCAGTCCCGGCCTCTCCTCCGTAGGGGAGATGAACGACCTCGAGTCCCAAGCCCCTCTTACCATCTCCAAAGACAGCGAACTGTTTCCGTAGCGCCCCGGTGTCATTGGTGGAGAGCAGGATCCCCAATCGATTGTGGCCATAAAAAGTCAGACATTGCATGGAGAGGGTGCCGGGATATTCCCATTCCAAACGTCCCGGCGCCCCACCCGCTGGGTTCAGAAGTTCCCGCGCCCGCATGGTCTTCTCGCCCATCCAGACCGGTACGGCGAGAGACTCACCCTCGAGAGTCTGCAGATGAGCCAGACGCGGGAAATGCACATCACGCAGGGCCAAGCCACCCAGACCTGTCATATGAATCCGCCAACGGACCACACGCTCATTCGTGGCCAGTTGAATCTGTGCGGAGACCTCCAGGTCTGGAGCCTCGATCTGCTTCAAGCCCTTCCAGGTGAAGGTGATGTGATTCTCATCCTTCCAGTCATAACTGGTATTCGCCGCCAGTCCGGGAGTAAGGACCTGGCCATCCATCCGGGTCAGGGTCCATAACTCCGTGGTGGAACCCTCCACAAGCAGGTTCCCCCCTTGTACCCGGTCGGTGACCTCGGCTAGTGCGCCACTTTCGGGTTTGAAAACCAACCGGGCATGGTCACTCTGAAGAATGGGAGAGATTGGTGGGGGTACACCCTGGGCAAAATGGGTGAAAAGAAACGATAGGAGAAGACAGCGTAGCCAGTTCATGTGGTTGATCATGGGCCAATCATGGCATCAGGCCGTGTTTCAGACCACAGGGGAGACCAACCTCACCCCCCCCAGCCCCCCTCTCCTATAAAGCGAGGGGGGAGACTCCTCCTTCTCCCTGTGGGAGAGGGGGGCTGGGGGGGTGAGGTTGGGGGATGAGGTCAGTGATTCGTTTCCTTGACTGCGTTGCGGTTCCACTCAGGGATACGGACCACCACATCGCCACTTCCGAGCAAGCGTGCCTGACAGGCCAAACGCGAATTCATGGAAACACCGGGAGCCTGATCGAGCATGTCGGCCTCAGTCTCATCATCGAAGGGCGAGAGGTGCTCTTTTCCCTCAATAACATGGACATGGCAGGTTGAGCAAGCGCATACCCCGCCACAGGCATGATCCAGATCAATCCCATGCCACAGGGCGACATCCAACAAGGAACCTGGCTCGCCATGATCCCCATAGGGAAGATCCTCCATGCGGACAACCACGGTCTCGTTCATGGGAAGGAAGGTGACTTTGATTTCGGGCATGGGATTCTCCTTTCAAGGATGGATGGAACCTCTTCACCTCCCCAACTTCCTGTTTGGAGTTCACACTTTAGTGTGTTCTTTCTCCACCACAGGGGAGAGAGGCAACAAAAAAACCACACTAAAGTGTGAACTCCAAACAATTCCCTCCCTCATTATTGGTTTGGGTGGGGGGGATATGGGCCTCCACAGCAGTCCATATTTTCCTTCAGCCTACCATAAACAAGGGCCTCCAGAAGGGTTTAGTTGAAGATTGACAGGCCTTTCCTCCCCATCCGCTCGCAGGTATGGTTCCCGCACCATGAAGTATAATCTCGTAGCCTTTGACCTGGATGGCACTTTACTGGACTCCCACAAGCGCATCCAGAGAGACACACTGTCGGCGATCACCGAAATCCAGACCTCAGGAGTATTCATCACCTTTGTGACGGGAAGGAGTTATGCCTCCACGGTCACCTATGCCCAGCAGCTCAATCTTCAGACCCCCTTTGGGCTTTACCATGGCTCGTTGGTCAGGGACCTGCATGGGCTGGAGGTTCTCAAACGCGCGATCCCACATGGCGGAGTGCGCGATGCTCTCCGGATCGCGGCTGAACATGGCTGTGTTCCGATGATGCTGGGGATCCACAGCGAGGGTAACCTGACCTTTTGTGCCGAAGACCAAAACCACCCGGCGGTCCGTTATGTGGTCGATGTGGAGAAGACTCAGAATCCCAGCCCTGAGATCGACTATGTCCCGCGCGAGGAGATCCGTCTGGATGCCTATGTGGTTTACATCATGGGACCGCCAGAGGGGATTACCGGGTTCCTCGATGGCTATGCCGCACGTGGGATCCGTTTGTTCAATGCCGAAAGGTTTCCGGTCTACACGGGTGCTCCCGATCCTGAGGTGCAGAAGCGTTATGAGGTGGCCATGTTGAATCCCCTCGGCGCGGACAAGCGGGTGGCACTCGAGGCCATCGCCGAATCGCTCGGAATCCCGATGACCGAGGTGTTGGCCTTTGGGGATTGGCACAACGATGTTCCGATGCTCTCAGCGGCGGGGGGTGCGGTACTGATGGGCAATGCCCCCCCCGATGTGGCCGAAAAAATTAACCACCCCAACCTCCACCGCACCGGCAGCAATGATGCGGATGGGGTGGTGCGGGCATTGGAACGGTTTGGGTTGTTGTAAGTTTCGGAGATTCGTTCTCTTCCCTTTAATTTCTTCCTCAAGTGGGGGCCTATCCCTCGCATTCTACGTACGATATAGCTACTCCTTGCAGCTCCCGCCCACTGTTCAACCAAGGAGGTCATCATGCAAGAGTATCTGTGGTTGGCACTGTATTTCGGACTTCCCACCCTGGTGGTCCTCATCTTTCTGCTCAACTCGGTCAAGTTGATTGGACCCACCGAAGTCGGGCTGGTGACCAAACGCATTGGCAATAAGCTTCCGGAGGACAACCCTATCGCGCTGGAGAGCGAGGCGGGCTACCAGGCGGACCTTTTGATGCCCGGCCTGCGTTTCGTGCTGTGGCCAGTCTATGCCATGGAGAAATTCCCCTGGGTTCAGGTCCCGGCGGGGGAGATCGGGGTGGTGGTCGCTCAGGTTGGCCAGCCTCTTCCGATCGGCGCTAAGTCGGCGAAGTACAAAACCGTTTTCGGTAACTTCACGGATGTGCGGGCCTTTCTGCGTGAAGGCGGCGAGAAGGGTGTCCAGCGCCCAGTTCTCCCTCCTGGAACTCTTATCCCCATACACCCAATCGCCTTCCTGATCATCACCAGAGATCAAGTTTATGGACGGCCTGTCTCACCTCGTTTGGAGCGTGCCACCGACCGGCATGGCCGTCTCTCATGCGAGGCTTTCGGACTGTCGGCCGAGCAACTTGAGTTGGTTAGAATCGAGCCGAATGCCTCGACCCAGGATCAGCGGGTGGTCGATATGGTGGGCATCGTAACCGTCTTCGAGGGCGATCCGCTCCCCTCCGGCCTGATCGCTGGCCGCCTCGGTGGGTTTGAGGATGTCAAGACAATGGAGGCTGGCGAGGCCAAAGACGCCGACATCGTGGACAACCTGCTGGGAAGCAAAAATAACCTTCACAACAACTACCAGGACTTCCAAGCCTTCCTCGACAAAGGTGGCAAGATCGGTCTACAACATGATCCACTGCTTTATGGGGCTTATGCTCTCAATCCCTTCCTGGTCCAAGTCGAGGCGGTGCCGATGCTGGTAGTGCGTCAAGGCGAAGTGGCGGTGATCAAGGCGTATGTGGGCCTCTCGACCGAGGACACCTCCGGAACTGAGTTTAAGTTCGGTTCGCTGGTACGTCCTGGCCACCGTGGCATCTGGAGAGAACCATTACGGACCGGCAAGTACCCAGTCAACCCACGCTGTTATCAGGCTGAAATTGTGCCGACCGCGATCCTGACCCTCAACTGGGCGGAGGCGGTCTCGCAGGCGCACAACTTGGACCGTCAACTCAGCCAGATCATTGCCAAGAGCCGCGAGGGGTTTGTGTTCCAGATCGATCTGCAGGTGCAGATTCATGTCCCCGATACCCAAGCGCCGCGTGTGATCTCGACTGTGGGAACCATGCAGAATTTAGTCAATGAAGTCCTCCAGGCGGCGGTGGGCAACCATTTCCGCGACAAGTTGCAATCCATGGCGGCGATCAAGTTCATCGAAATGCGTCAACAGGTGCAGCACGAAGCCGAGGAGCACATCACCACCCAGCTGGCGAAGTATGAAATCGAGACCAAAGGGGTTTACATCCAGGATGTGGTCTTTCCGGTTGAGCTGGTGCAGGTGCTCACTCAACGCGAGATCGCCAACCAGGAGGTGGAAACCTACCACAAGCAGAAAGAAGCGCAGGAAACCCGTGTCTCCATGGAACAGGCCAAGGGAACCGCCGACATGCAGGCGGAGCTGGCGCGTTCCAAGGTCGGCATTGACATCAAGTCCAATAATGCCGCCGCGAGGAAGAATGAGGCGGATGGAGAGGCGACCTATATTCGTGAGACCGGCGCCGCCAAGGGAGCCGAGATCGAGGCCATCGGTCTGGCCAAAGCCAAGGGATACCAGAAGCAGGTTGAAGCGCTCGGTTCGCAGGCCACCGCGCTGGTCAACCTGGCCACCGCGCTCTCAGAGGGCAAGAACCGCTTTGTGCCGGAGGTACTGGTTACCGGTGGTAATGGAGCCGGCGGAGCGATCGAGGGGCTGGCCGCGAGTCTGATCGGGCATTTCAGAGGGGAGAAGAAGGAGGAAGCGAAGGCCTAATTTATGGGCTATAATGAAATGTGATGAATAATGAAAAGTTTCGTTGATAGATTTTTTTTCCAGGAAGGAGTTAACAATGACAACCCTTGAAATGCAACGAACAAAGGATGAGATTGAAGAACAAATTGAAGAATGGATTCAACGTCTCAACACTTTATTTTCAACTCTTGAGGATTGGTGTAAAAGAATTACCGACACTTATGAGATTATAAAGGCTGAGATTCCTCAACGTGTGGAGAAGTATATGCGAGATTATGGTGTAGAACCGAAAAAGGTTCCCTCATTTACAATTTTGAATGGCCGGGATAGAACAGCATTTGTCTCTAGTTCGCTCTGGATCACCGGTGCTGATGGTCGCGTTAATGTCACCACAAACAAACGCCAGTTTATTCTAGTTGATTTACGTGAATCCTTTGGACAACCATCAAAGTGGTTTATCGTCAGTAAAGACCCAAACAGGGTTCACCTAGAGTTTACTGAAGAAGTATTTCACCGGATCCTTCGAGGAGAGGAGATCTAGACATGCCGGATTTGGCTTTTATCTATGACTCATTCTATTCTTCGAACAATTACTTTTTAGATAAGGAAGCCAATTCTGATCCACCCAATACTGATCATTGGATTGAGATGAAGGAAACTAACGCCTATGCCTATTATATTCTGTTGTTTGCGGCATTTGAATATTGTGTCAACAACTACACCAAAACGCTGATTGAGTCAAAGAACACGTTGGAAATACCTTGGGAAGAACGCCGTGCATGGGATCATTTTGACATCAATAACATGAAATTCATGAAAAAGGTGGCATTGCTAACAGAAAAGGGGGAAGCGCGATATAACAAGATCCTTGATTACTATAGGACACGATGCATGATTGCGCATACTACTGCTCCTGGCAAACCTGTCCATGTACCAAAACTTTTTGAGGATCTAGTTCGATGGATAAAAGAGCTGGATCCATTTCCATCAACGCCCGTATAAAATGGTATTATAGTTCACCCACCGGTTCCACTGCTGGGAAGGTCTCATCCGACGGGGTGATTTTTTATTTTGTTGCATCATAGTTGGCACAATGGGAATTCAATTCCCACGCCATATGAAATGCGGAATTAGTTTACTACTCCAGCAAGGAGAATGGTGGAGAAGGCAACCCCCCGGCGGAGCGAGCCCCACCCTACCGCCCCAGATTCTCGAACAGATACAGCCCCTCTTTCCCCGGTGCGACAATATCCTTCCAGCCGTTGCCGTTGAGGTCCTCGACCCAGAAATAAATCCCCGCGCCGCTGCATTCGGAGGGGTCGCCATAGTCGAGGGTCACCCGCTCGAATTTACCGTGATCCATCTTGAAGTAGTACAGCCCAATCGGATCCTTCTCGCCGGGGTCATTGCCGCAATGGGCACGGTAACGTTGGCCGGTGATGAGCTCGAGCTCGCCATCATTATCGATATCCACCAACTGCAAATCGTGATACTGCGAACGGGTGGGATCGATATCATGTTTGATCCAGCTGCGGTTGCCCTTGCTGTCCTTACACTGCTCAATCCAGGCCAAACCATAATTATGCGCCGCACCCACAATCAGATCGGGCAGGCCATCGCCATTCACATCATGCACCAGGATCGGAATACTCGCACAGCCCAGGTTAAAATCGGGGTGCCAGATCCATTCTTTGTTAAGCGGATCATCGGTTGGCTTTAACCAGCCGGTCGAGAGAATGATCTCGCCGCGTCCATCCCCATCGATGTCGCCGAACCCAAGCCCATGCCCACTGGGGAAATCACAGATTTTGTGCTTGCTGAAGGCTTCCCTGCCCTTGCCATGCTCATCCTTCTGCAACTTGTAGAAGGCTTGGTAAACCCCCGGGGTGTTCGGAACAATCTCGACCTCGCCATCGCCATCCACATCCCAGAAGCGGGTGGTCTCAATGCTGCCGGGACAATCGATGTCATGCACCGCCCATTCGCGGAGTTCGCCCTTGGGATTCTCGATCCACCGCAGGGTCTGCCCCCACCAACCGCCGGTAATGATGTCGAGAAAACCATCGCCATTCACATCCATCGGGTAGTCTGAGAAGTCATCGAAATAATCCTCGACCGGCAGGATGGAACGGATCTTGTGCCGTTTGACAAAATCTGGCCCCTCAAACCAGTACTCACCCGAAACAATATCGAGAACACCGTCATTGTTGACATCAAACACCGCGGCAGCCTCATAGGTGACATCACTGATACGCCGTTTGCGGAATTTGAGCATGGTGGGCCTCCCTTGGGTTGGTTTTTTTGTGCCGCAATTATTACCTCATTCCCCCACCCCCTTCTCCCATAGGGCGAAGGGGGAGCATGTCCCCTCTCCCTGTGGGAGAGGGGATCTAGGGGTGAGGTTATCAACTACTCGCTCTTCTGTTTCACCAACACCGGCACACCTTCGGGAGTCAGAATTCTCACACAATACTCCCAAGGCATCGCATTTTGGTAGACCTTGAGCAAGAGGGTATTGAGGCCCTTCTTCAGGTGAACCTTCACCTTGTCGCGGTCCACGGTCAGACCACCCTCGATGAAGTTGTCCAACACTTGTTCGCCATTGAACCAGACCTTCTCGCCATCATCCACACCCATGCTGAGGACCGCATCCACCTCATTTTCAGCCTCAAACTCGGTGTAGGCATATCCCAGACAAGTATTGCAGTTAGCGATCTCCTTGAGGAGATCGACCTTGCCGATATCGTTGGTTCCCTTGACCTTCTTCCAGCCCACCTTCGCATCCCCGGAGGGATAGGTGGCGGCCAGGTCGATAGTGGGTTCATTGACAAAGGTGGTCTTCCAACCTTCCTTGGCGCCACCCAGCGGGAAGGGTCCCGTGACCCACCAATTCAGGATAAATCCGACCATCTCGGCCACATTCATATCGGGACTGAGACCATTCAGCCCCGTGGTGATCGCCTGCAAAGCCGTTCCGGAGGGATTCAGGCTGGCCATCTTTTTATAAGCAGCGACTGCCTTGTCGCCCTGGCCAGCAGCCACAAGCGTTCCAGCCACCGACTGAAGCGCGGTGATGGCTTGATCACGCAGAGCGGGATCATCCGCGGCGGCCATGGCCATATCGAAGCCTTCCGGCGCGGGAGCGTTGGTCAGCCCTTGGAGAGCCCGGACCTTCAGAGCAGCATCCGGAGCCAGCCCCCAGATTTTGAGGTAGATTCCCGCCGCTTCGGCCTTCGCACCACGCGTGGTAAGCGTGCTTCCCAGATGGAAGAGACTCTCTATCGCGGCAGCCTTATCTTCAGGAGAACCCTGCTGCACCACCTCAAAGAGGGGGGCAATCCCGCTGGGCAGATCCGCATCACCGAGAGACTTGATCCCCGCCAGTCGGAGACCGGGATCAGTGGACTTGGCGGCATTCACAAGCGCGGGAACTGTCTGTTCGTCATTCCTCGAAGCCAGAACCGGAAGAAGAGTCATCTGAACCGCTGGATCGAGATCCGGGAGCTTTGTCACCAGGATCCGGGTTACCGCCGGACCTTTAAGAGACTGAAGGGCACGCATGGCGACCAGGCTGGTGGGTGGTCCAGCAGTACGGACAGCCTCCAACAGCACAGGGACATGGCGCTCATCACCATAATTTCCCAAAGCCACCAAGGCGGCATCCTTGTATGAACCTTGGCTGGTCTTGGCGATTTCCTCGTAGGTCTTGACCGAAATATCCCAGTTGCCGCCCTTCAGGGCGACCTGTCCGGCCAAACGGAGAATCGCATCGGTCGCATCATTCTTGAGATTGTCTTTGGCGTTATCACGAACCGAACGGGCCATTGCGAGGTAAGAGGGGTTACCTGTCCAAGCCAGCGCACGGATCGCGGCGGGTTGAACATCCGGTGTTCCAGTCACCACCAGGCGTAGAATTGCCTCCAGGCTTTCACCATCCTGCAGCTCGCCTAATGAATTGAGCAGAGCCACCTGGAAGGCCGGATCAGCGTCCGAAAGCGCGGAACTTAGCGCAGATTGTGCTTCCTCGGTTCCGATCCGCTGCAAAGCGGTGCGGGCCTTTTCACGCAGAGCGGGTTCGGCGAGCATGGCGGCGATGGGGGCCACGTCATATCCGGGTGGAACCAACCGGTCGAGGAGCCGCAATCCGGTGATTCGTTCTTTTTCGGGACGGTCCTTGCTGACCAATGGCATGAGTATGTCGGTCAGTTTCTTCCGGTCCTTGTCTCGTCCCGGAGTGGAGACATCATTGACCACTTGCAGAATGATGTCATAGGCCGCCTTGGCCAGGGCGGGATCATTTCCATTCAAGATGGAAAGCATCGCTGGTACAGCAATCACTCCATGGTTGGGCAACATTTGGCGGGCGATGGCCTTAGTGTTGGCATCGCCCGACTGAAGGTCATTGACCAATGTCCGGATGGAGGGATCGATATCGGCTGCGTATGAGACCGTCACCGCACAAAGCAAGGCGGCGGTCAGGATGAACTTGATAGTTTTGGTATTCATAGTGGCCGGGTTTCCTTTCACAGATGCCAGGGGGCACGGTAGGGACGGTAGAGGTGGCGGTTGGCTTGCTCATCCCCAATGAACTTCTCGGCGGCTCCATCCCAGACCAGCCGCCGTTTGAGGTCGACCGCGATGTTGCCCAGCAGGCAAATCGAGGCAGCCCGGTGTCCAATTTCAACATCCGCCGCCGGTAATGCGCGGGTTCTGATGCACTCGAAAAAATTGGAGTGGTGTCCCTCTAAACAGATGAAGAACTCACCCTCGGACTTGTATTCAGGTTCGGTGCCAGGGCCGATCACATAGCTCTCGCGGTTGACCGTAAGGCTTCCGCCCGTTCCCTGGAACATGGTGCCATAACCCTTGCCGGAGTGAGTCTCACTGGGAGCCTGGATCCAGGAAAGCGTGGCACCCTTGAACTCATAGGTGACCTCAAGATTCTGCTGATCATCGCCAGGCAACCCCTGTGGGCTGCAACCAACACCGCTGATACTGAGCGGAGCATCCTGACCAAGTCCCCACAAGGAGATGTCCATGAGGTGCACACCCCAGTTGGTCATTTCGCCACCGGCATAATCATCAAAGGCGCGGAACTTACCGAAACGCTCCGGGCTGAAGGGCACATAGGGAGCGGGCCCAAGCCACATATCCCAGTCCAAACCCTCGGGTGGATCGCAGGGGTGTTCGACGATATTGCTCCAGAAATCGCCGACATTGGGGGAAACCCAGGCACGCGAGTTGGTTACCTGACCAATCCGTCCGCCACGCAGGGCGGCGATGGAGCGCTTGAAGACCTCCATCGAACGCTGCTGGACACCATTCTGGACAATCCGTCCATAACGGCGGGCGGTTTCGACCACCTTACGCCCTTCGGCGACAGTGGTAGTAAGTGGTTTCTCCACATACACGTCCTTTTCCGCCTGACAGGCATTAATCGCAATGAGGCCATGCCAGTGGTCGGGAGTGGTCACAAAGACCGCGTCGATGTCTTTACGGTCGAGGATGTGCCGGTAGTCCTGGTAACCCTGGCATTTTTCGCCGGTGCGTTTGGCGAACTCCTCGTAACGCGGTTTGTAAACATCACACACCGCCGCAACCTCGACATCGTTACGCTTAACCAGGGCCTGCATGTGCGCCGATCCCATACCGCCGCATCCGATCAGCCCCACGACGATCTTCTCGTTGGGTGATAGGGAGGCACGCGCGGGACGGCACGCGAGCGGCGCCAGGGAGAGAGCCGCTGTGGAATGGCCCACCTTCCGGAGGAAGTCTCTACGTTTCATGGACAGTCACCTTTCTGGAAATATAACCCACGGGCGGGAAGGATTCCGCCATGGGGGGCAGGTTCACACACGTATGATGGGTGTCAAGAGAATACCCCAGTCAGCGTGTGTGTTTTTGCCCCCACGGCTCCCTTCAAACATATGTCCCTGGGGCGATCCGCTCACTCACTCCTTGGAGAATGATGAGCATGTGGTTTCTAGCACTATCCCGATAGAGGCGTAAATGGCTTAGATTGCCCTTCCTTGCGGGAGATTGCGGTATCAGAGGAAGGAACTTTTCACTGGAGTTTACGCTGGACTGGAGTATCCTGTTGAGTGGAGGTATGTGCAATGGGATTGACCTTCCTGGAAGTGGAGATTGCTAATGTTGCGAACCCGGAGGTTCGTGAGACCGTCGAGTTCTTGGTGGACTCAGGCGCCATCTGTGCCGTAGTACCCACTCCCCTTCTGGAGAAGCTGGGGATCCAACCCATCGCCGAGCAAACTTACCGTCTGGCGGACTGGTCGAAGATTGTGAGAAAAAAGGGTGGGGCGGTCTTCAAGTATGGGGATCATATCGGTGTGTCCGATGTGGTCTTTGG
>CAYRBI010000002.1:0-58896 GCA_964422415.1 uncultured bacterium
GCATTGAAAAACACCAAGCCCCACCCCGCATCCCACCCAATACCTCCTACAACATCACTTCCCGCTTCGTCTCCGCGCTCTTATACAGCGCATCCAGGATGGTGATCACATCCAGCGATTGTTCGGCGGGTACTGGTGAAGGCTTGCCATTGGCGACCGCATCGGCGAAGGCGATGCACTCCTTGGCATGGGCCTCGCCCCCCTCGGCATTCTGCAGCTGAATATCGAAATGCTGCTTGGTGGGGTTGTCAGTCTTGAGGATCACATTCTGCGGCCAGTGCGCACCGCCCTTATCCCCATACAACCACATCTGCATGTCCTCGCCATGGGTCTTGGGGTGATTGAGCAGCCAGGATACCTCCAGCACCAGCGCCGCCCCATTCGCGAAGCGGATAAAGGCCGCCGCGAACTCCTCCACATCCCAGGAGGCTGGGATCGGGCCGCCCCAGTTGCTGAAGGCGCCTGGAAGCTTACGGAGCTTGTCCTGGGTAATACCAGTCACGCTGACCGGTTTGGGATGCCCCATCATCCACAAGGTCAGGTCGAGGATGTGCACCCCAATATCGATGCAGGGGCCACCGCCGCTGTGTTTCTTCTCGACAAACCCAGCGCGGGTCGGAGAACCGGAACGGCGAAGCATCCAGGAGCGTGCATGGTAAACCTCGCCCAATGTGCCCTTGTCGACCTCGGCTTTGAGGGCGATGGAGGTTCCCTCGAAACGGAAGTGCTGAGCGGTCATGAGCATCTTACCGCTCTTGTCACGGGCTTTGATCATGGTACGGATGTCATCGGGAGTGGGAGCTAGCGGCTTCTCGCAGATGACATGCTTGCCGGCTTCCAGGGCGGCCACCGCCAACGGTGTGTGGTACATGTTGGGGGTACAGATATCGATGATATCGATGTCCTTGCAGGCGATCAGGTCCTCGCCCTTCTCGAAGAGACGGTCCACCTCGAGCTTGGTCCCCACGGTCTTGAGCGTATCCGGACACACATCCGAGACCGCCACGATCTCAGTATGCGGACTCACCTGCCAACCGGGGAAATGAACATGCGCAATTCCCCCCACACCGATCACACCGACTTTGTAAGTCTTCGACATCTTTTTGATTCCTTTTGAGAAAGGATATAAAGGAGTGCATGGCGGCCGCGCTCCCCGCGCTCGTTGGGCCCGATGGGCTGAGCGGACAAGGGGCAAGCTACAACCGGAGGGGAAGGGGAATCAACCTCATCTGTTGAAACAGAGGGGTTTCTTAACAACCAATCACGGTAACCCCAATATTCAACATCTCTCCGAATTCACTCAATTCATTCAAATGGTTTCCGAGCACCAGTGCACAGTGATGTGTGCCGCCCGCCAAGGAGTAGAGCTGAAGGAATTCGCGTACATCACAGCCGGGACGGATCCAGGAGCGGATCCAATGCCGTAAGTCTGGATGGGTGCCATCGCCGAGAACCTCGACCGGAGCCAAGATCAGGTCGAAGGTGTCACCTGGACCCGGCGCGAGATTCACCAGTGTGGCGGAGCCAGGTTTGATCGAACAGGCCAATGTGGCGGGATTGAGCACGGGAGTGAAGGGGAACTCTTTTTCATAAAGCACGGGGCGTTGCTGGGCGCACTCCGGGTTGATCTCTCCCATGTGCGAAAGAAAAAGGGAATTGCCCTTCCAGTCGGCACAGAACATCTCGGTAAAGGTGGTAAGGCCGATGGATCTCTGGAGCGCTCCCACCAGCGCGGCGGTCAGGACATCCCCCTCGCCCGCGTAGCCAATACCGCGAGCCATGGACTTACAGCATTCCAAAAAGGGGACAGTCGATACAGGTTCGTGGGAGGAGTCAAAAGCTTGGAAGTTCAGACTGAAGGCATCGAATCCACCATGCGCAAGGTATTGCCTCAATCCAAGACCGAGACGGTTACTCCGGGAATGGACCACCTCGGGGGCTTCGATCTCAAAGGCGTTCCGGTCAATGGCCATCTCATCCCACACGGCGGCCTCGGTGATAGTCAAAACCTCCTGTGCCAAATCCACCGGAAATATTTGCTTGATGGAAATCCCAAAAGCATTCTCCAGAACCTCACCATCGACCTGAAAATCACCCATTCCCTCGAAGGTGGAGCCGATTCTCAACACACGCTGGCCACGGAATCCGGCCACCGCTTGAGCCGCTTTCAGTAAAGTGGCGATTTCCTCAAGGATTCCTGGATCTTCCAGGTGGCCAGTCACCAGATTGAAAATCCTGTCATGCCGCCGCAAGACCGAGGCGAGGTCCTGAACTCCATGAATACCATGATTGTGGAGCAGCCGGATGGGATCGGTATGCTGGCCGAAATCCTTGTCCGGGGTGATATCCAGCAGAATGAGCGGGCGTGGAAAGGCACACAGTTCACTCGCGGACTCTAACGAGGGTGAATAGGCCAGATGGAGAGTCAAAGCCGCATCGACATCCGCAGCCTCGAAGGTCCTGAGCGCGGCGGCGACCTGTTGGCGGGTACAGCAGACAGGAGTCCGTACCACCTGAATTCCATGTCCTTCCAACGCCCGGGTTACACTCCCGGCAAAGGGTTCTACCTCGGCGCGCAGGGTGGGCAGGGTTTGGTCATACAATTTAACATACAACGGGAGTAACCCCGCTTTGGGTTTACTGGTTGATTGTTGTGGTGCTTTCGTCATGTCCGTTGTCACACCTCCCACACACGGAGTATCCCCTGTCGATTTTCGACACCCACAAAGCATCAAAAAAAAGATTGCATTACAATCCGTTGTTAGTTGTTAGCCGGGGGCAAGGTAACAGTGCTCTATCACTCACTTTTGCACCTATACCACCGCCCCCGGAACGCAGCGGATGGTGTCATCATGTCGTATTTCTCCGGGGGCGGCGGCATCGAATTGACACAAGAGATGAAGTCTCGTTGCCTTGCCTCCGGCTAACAACTGAATACCGGATCAAAAGCCGTTCTTTTTTTTTTCGAAGCAGTAGTGAGTTGCTTCGCCACTCCGGTCTATTCGTCCCGTGTCCCATGCCCCTTCATCTGAAAAGGCCTTCCCGCGGTCTCATGGCCATAGATCCGCTCGAAGACCTCGTGGTAGAGGTGGTATCCCTCCCACACTTGGTCCGCGTATTTCTTCGCTAATGACTTCACCACACGGGTGCGCACTTGTGAGGCGCTCGCGCCAAAGGAGTAGAGACAACCACGGGTTCCGGCGTGATCCTCATCGACCGCGACCTGGACCGGAAGGGGTGCGAACAGAGTGGCCATCAGTTTCTGGAAATGCTGACCCTTGCTGGCACCTCCGGTCAGTATCACACAATCCACGGTACCAGTCTCCCGTAGTTTTTCCAGCACACGGTACATCTCATAGACCATTCCCGCCGCCGCCGCGCGGAGCAGATCGAGAGGGCCACAGGAGGGAGAGATGCCGCTGAACAGCAGCGCCCCATTCAAGTGCCTGGCGAAAGGATTGGGCCTGTTGAGCCAGGGAATTGCCACCAATCCCGGTGGTGGTAGGAGGCTCTCCTCAAAGATCGCATCCTGCCTAACGAGTGCAGCAGAGGTATCGGGGCTCACAAAGGATTTTAACGCCCAATCCCATGTCACATTCCCGGTCAGGAGCGGCAGAATTACCAGATGACCGGCTTGCGATGGCGCGGGGACGGCCAGTTGGAAGGGAGAGATGGGCGCAAATTCCGGTGAGACTGTGAAGTTCCCCACCCAGGCGGTTCCCAGGGACATCTGGAGTGGCCTCTTGGACAAGCCCAGCGTAGACATATACCCCGCTTCCTGGTCAATATAGGGACCCGCAACTGGAATACCCTCTTTCAGCCCGAACAACTGGGCGCATGAAGAACTCAAAGGTTTATGTGTATGACCCTCACGAAGGGGTGGAAAGAATGAGAGCGCTATACCGCTTCCGCGGAGAGGTTTGTCAGTTAGCCTATTGGTGCAGGCGTCATAACACCCGGTCTGAAGCGCATGGCAGGGGTCTTGCCTCCATTCACCCGTGAGGAAATGAAAGACATGCTCGCCCGCGCCAATGTAGAGGTTTCTATCCGAGAGGAGCCCTGGATCGCGTTGCCTGAGCCATTCCAGGCGCGCCAGTCCCATCCCCGGCTCATCCCGGAGATAGAAGGAGCGCCAATAACTGGGCTTGTGACTGCTTTGAATGGGGTGAAACAGAGGATAGGCGCGTGGGTCATTCCAGAGAATGAGTGGAGTCAGTGGCTCTCCCGAGCTGCGGCGTACGATCAAGGTACTGCCACCTTGCGAAGCCAGCCCCACACCGGCAATGTCCTTCCAGCGCCGTCCCAGAGAATCCCGGACTTGTGCGATGGCATCCGTCAGGAGCGAGAGTAATTGTGCCGGATCTTGCTCGCGTCCATCACCGGGGGTGAGCCGGGTGGGGAGGGGTTGGGAGTGTCCCGCAATCAAACGTCCCCGGTACTTGCTGTATACCGCTACCTTGAGGACTGTCGTGCCGATGTCGATACCGAGGAGCATGAGTGTGAATCCATGAAAAAGGATTACCCGGTGGAGGGAATCTCGGCCACCTGGCGATGCTTGTGGGACATAAGGGCGGCGGTCAGTACCTGGTGATGGAGATGGGTCTCCGCCAGACTGGCGCAAGAGAAGGGGAGAGTGGCCTCTGGACCCTTGGCGGTCTGATCACAAAAGGCCGCGATCATCTGCTGGAAGGCATCGGAGAATCCAAACTCGAAGATTCCGCCCGTGATGGTCTTGTAGACCGAGGCGGTGCCGAGATCTTCCTGGAGCCAGCCTTGGGGCGCTTTCGGATCAAAGTGCATGGTTTCGAGGGTGCGCGGGTACTTGGTACTGAAACGCGCGCTCTCCTTGGTTCCCTTGACGCTCAGATACCAGGTGTTGCCCTCTCCCGGAGCGATCCGCTGGGTTTTGAGAGTCATCGGGAAGTGGTTCTCCTGTGTTTCGACTTCACAGAAGAGAGTGGCATTATCCCAGGTTTCGCAGGGAACCTGTTCCCCCTGGGCGTTCTTCCTGAAGGGCACAATGTCCGAGAGAATGGCGCGGACATTTCTGGGTATCCACCCCAACCGCAGGGGCACATGTAACACATGCAGTCCCAGGTCCCCCATACAACCATACTCACCATTCAGACTAATGATCCGCTTCCAGTTGATAGGTTTGTCCCTATTCAGATCGGAGGAATGCAGCAACCCGGCCTCGACCTCGATGATCTGTCCGAAACGCCCCTCACACACCATACGGATGATCCGTTGCGCTCCAGGATAGAAGGGAAACTGGGAGGTGGAACGGACTACCAGATTGGGGTGACTCTCAGCCACCGCGAGAATATGTTCATTCGCGGCCAGATCGATCCCGAAAGGTTTCTCTCCGAAGAGATGCTTCCCCGCCCCGATTACGCCGGTGTACATGGACTCATGCAGGTGGTGTGGCACCGAGCAATAAATTGCATCGATATCTGGATCAGCCAGGAGATCCCAGTAATCGGTGCTATAGAGGTGGATGGAAGGGAAGTTCTTTTTAAACCAGTCGAATGAGGTTTCATGACCGCTACATGCGGCGGCGATGACGGGTGTGATATCGAGATTGGAAAAATGGCACCACCGGGCCACGGCCGAGGCAAATTCACGCCCCATCAAGCCACAGCCAATGATGCCGAAGCGGAGTTGTCTGTTCAACAAGCCTCAAGAACCTCTTTCATACGTTGAATGACGAAGTCAACGACTTCATAGCCCGCAATGAGCGGGATCTTGGTCAGCACCGAGGGTGGGCAATCGGCCTTGTAGGTCTGCGCGCTGATGTCTAATCCCTGTTCATTGAGCTGCCCGGTAAAGATCTTGGCGTCCTGTAAGCGGTGGAAACGGAGTGCGAGGAGATGACGGTACCCATCGACGGCAACGATCTGGTTTTTGAAATGTCCAGCGAGGTCTCGTAACCGCTCCTCGTAGTAGGTTCCAACCGCCGAGGTGATCTCGGCGTTGGCCTTGGCCCACCGCATCGAGACCAGATAGGTCAGCGAGGCCAGTTCCTCCTGGCCATTGGTCACCAACGCCCCGAACTGCGGGAGATTGTCCATGGACGCGCTGAAAAGAATCCGTGAGGCGGCATATTCTCCACCGGTGAGTCCCTTACCAACAGCCACAAAGGTGGGTTGGATGCCATAGTCCCGGAAAAGGAAAAACTTCGGAGCCCAGATGCATGACTGAATCTCATCAGCCAGTGTGGGTACATCGTGTTCCTGGCAGAGGCGGTAGGTCTCCTGGAGAAACTGCTTGGAGAGTAACACCGCTCCGTAGTTCATCATCACAATCTCATGGAGGAATCCGGCGATCTTGAAGGGAGCCTGCTCGTATTGTTGGAAGGCTGCTTGGACATCCTCGAGGTGGTTGGGGCGGATGGGAACCACCCGGTAGAGCCCTTTCTCCTCGGCGGCGGCGGTGAATTCCGGCCACATGCCCCGCAGGGTCTGGGCGAGAACCGTGGTCCCATGGTAATTGGCCTGCAGTGTGCCCTCCTCGTTGCCCATGACCAGGAGCACGGGTATCCGGCCTGGATAGACTGGATCGGGGCTACCGGCCTGGGAGTGAAAGAACCGGGCCAGAATCATCTTAAGCGCTGCCTCGACCGCCAGGCTTCCGGTTTCGAGGTTCAGCACACGGTTGATGACATCTGGTTCTGTTGAGGCGCCGGCATTCGCCAGAGCAACTGTATCCCCAGGTACAATTCCATTGGCCTCACGGACCAGTTCTTCTTCCAGCTGCCGGGTGATCTCGCCACGGGTGTTGTTGTGGGTGGCATTAGGGATGCCGACCCGGCGGGCACGCTCGATGATCTGATAACCTGGGAATCCATGTCCAAGCGGGGTGTGATAGTGCTCGCTCTTGGTGATCAGGTAGAGACGTCCATCCTGCCCCACACGGTAGTACCCCAGGCCACTAAGCGGGGCCATCCCGGTCTTAGTCGCGGAATTGAAGGTGGCCGTGGTGGCTCCCAGGCGGGTGCGTGGGGGAGTCAACCGGCATACCTTCTTCCCAACCGAGGGAAGAAGTGACAGGAGCCGGGATTGGAAACCGACGGGAAGGAAGTTGACTGCGTGGGTGGCAAGCGAACGCAGGTTGCGGACATCCTCTCCCGACAGGAAGGATTGCGCCTCGCAGGCGGCTTCGAGGTAGTCTTCATCGACAATCTCCGCCAATGAAAGAACTACCTCGCGGAACTCGGTACGGGAAGGTTGCATGGTCATCGATTCAATAGGTCCAATAGGTCCGGCAGGTCACGTACGTCAATGCACCGGTCACGATTAAAATCCAGGACGGCATCATAGCGGGGCATAGCCGGGTAACGTTGCCAAGTGTTCAACAGGTTCAGGATATCTTCACGGTTCACCAACCCATCCCGGTTGCTGTCTCCATCCGCTGGACCAGCCAGATGCCCATTCCGCAACTGGGTGCCATGAAAGGTGGGCCAGACCATGGTACCGGCATTCGCCGGGCCGGTGAGGTCATAGACATATAAGCGGCTCTCATCTGTCTGGCCGTTATAGAAGGCTACCGCCAGTTCCAACAGTCCATCGCCATCCACATCTCCAACGGCGGGGGTGGAAAGGATGTCATCCCCCACATTAGCGGGAGCATCCGGGAGCGAATCAGGGGGTAAATGAATGGGGAAACCAGTCATCAAGCTCCCGTCTCCATGCAATCCATACACCCGGGCATTGGAGAAGGCCACGATCACATCCAGATTCCCATCTCCATCCGCATCCACAATCAAGGGAGAAGCGAAATTGGCCGCGGCGGAAATATCACTGGAGCTGGTGGGGAAGGTTTCACGTGGCGCGGTGAAGGGGAATCCCGCCAGCGGCTGGCCTTCCTTGCTGTAGGCATACAGGAGCCCATCATCACTGACCACCGCAATATCGGGATAGCCATCTCCGTTCAGATCACCAATCGCGGGTGAGGAGTCCACATCATTGTACTCAAGCAGCGGTGAGGGTTCCCGGCGCGGAAGTATGACTGGCCAAGCCCCCGAGTAGGATGAACCATCCGACTTGAGAACCATCAAGGTGCCATCCGAGGTACCCACAATAATTTCAAGTTCGAGATCTTTATCCAGGTCGGCGATGGCGGGCGAAGAAATGACTGAGTACTGACTCTGAGCAGTAGCAAGCAGGGTTCCATCATGATCCAGGATGAGGATCGTATTGGGTGATCCATAAGTTCCCACCACTACTTCATCAAGGTTATCGTGATCGAGATCGGCGAGTGCCGGGCTACTACGTACATCAACATTACAGAGATGTGGCCAGCTTCCAGCCACAGTACTTCCATCCAGGTTGAACGCGAAGATTCCCATTCCAGTGTCATCGGAACCAGTTCTATCCGTTCCGAAGACCAATTCCGGTCCGGCGTCTCCATCCATCTCTCCCACCGCTACGGTACTGAAAACCTCGTGGCCGGTGAGCGTTGCAACTACATCCGGCTGAGTTACGACGGGCGACCCCGGTGTATCGGTGAGAGTCGGAGTGGGAGTCATGGTTTCCGTGACAGTGATACTCGGCGAGGGCGTCGGAGTGATCGTGGGAGTACTCGTCGCAGTCTCCGTGGGAGTCTCTGTAGCGGTATCCGTAGCAGTGTCCGTAGCGGTATCCGTAGCGGTATCCGTGGGTGTGTCCGTACTGGTAGACGTCACAGTAGCGGTGGGAGTGTTTGTACTGGAACTTGTTGGGGTGGCGGTTGGGATGAAGGTATTCGTGGTGGATGCGGTGGGAGTGAGAGTATTCGTGGCCGTGGGAGTAGGTGTCGATAGCTCTTCCCCATATTGAAGGCACCATTGGACAAGAGTCCCAGTGATGTTTGATCTGGAGTCGGTCACTGACAAAATCCAAGTCCCCGCGTAGTTCTCGCCATCAAATACGCTGAGTCCAGACCCCTGTCCGGTGGGACGCATCGAGGAACCCGGTGAGGGCGGACAGACAAGATCATCTCCCTCGTCATCGAAGGTTGTAATGATATTCTCGTATTCACTGGGGCAGTTCTGATTGAACAGTATGACCTCGGTGCCGGTTTCCAAATGCTTGAGGGAGACACTCAGGTCACTGATGCGGGAATGTTGGATCTCGGTGTAGACATTGAGATCCGCGATAGGTACTGGAGAGGTAACGGTGATGGAATCGGTCACCGCGCGCGGGATGACCTCGCTGTTCTCCGATGTTTCCGCATCCGGAATGGCGAGGCCGGGATAGTGGCAGGGGAAAGTAACATCCTCATCGGGGCCGCTGTCCAGAATGCCTGGACCGAAGAAGAGACGATATGCGCCAGAACCCGAGACCGCCGAGACCCGGATGATTGCGGTTGGCGAGGTCAGGATTCCATTGGCGATGGTGAGAAAATCATCCGCGCCAATCCCACCCGCCAATGAGATCCCCGTGAGGACCGCTTGATCGAAGGGGTTACAGACATCGACGGTGAGATCGGCGGTGGCGGATTCATTATCCAGAGCCACATTCAGATCGAAGCCGCGTATCGCACCCAGATTAACTTGAAACCAATCCTGATCGTTATTGCTGGCGATCTCCCCATGGACACACTGGCGTCCGCTGAAGGATTGGGGAAAGGATGTGCCATTATTCGGTTCGATTTCCTCGAAATCAGAACTCTGGGGACAGGTCAATGTCACCAGCCGGTAGGCTCCATTAGCATTGGACGTGGTTCCCGTAATATGTGTCGCTTGAATGTGGATCAGAGGGGTGGTGCCTTGGGGGATCAGCGCTCCCGCCACGCCGGAGGAGAGGACATCCGTGGCGATATTGTCATTAGAGGCGGCGAGGATTTCCTCCGAGCCTTTGTAAAGGTTGAGTAGAGTGTCTGGCTCTACCTCATCGAGAGGACGTGTCCATACACAGACCCACTCCGGTCCGGAAAGGTTGGGAGAGAGGTAGAACCAATCGTTGTCCAGAGCTGAGTTCAGATAGGCATTAGCGTATGGATCTCCCACCGGACTAGTGGAAGTCGAAAGCAGGAGACGCGCATCCTCTGGGGCCTCATTCGGTTCCCAGTAGTCTACTTGGCTCCAGCAAGGTTGATGGAGAACTACTCCCAACAGGCATAACCACCCCATCGGGAGACTGAGGACGAACCCGCGGGGAGGGCGCAACTTAGCCGTCCTCCTTTCTTCACAGGCGAGATAGGTACTAGAACCACACCGGCCAACGATTGAAGGATCGTTGGCCGGCGTAATTCATGGTAAATCTGAATGAGCAGATTAGATTTTGTTGCTTTCCTTTGTCAATTCCTCGATGGCTTCTTGGGGTACGAAATTAGAGTTCGCCTCGACCTTTGCCCGTTTCCGGCCACGATCACTCCAGTCGGTTTGGACCGCGTCTTGGAGAGTGGAGGCCAGTGCCCGGAAAGCTTGACCACGCGAGGCCGCGCCCGTGGGGGCTGCCTTAATATCGACTACCTGCAAGATAGCGTAGCCATGAATCCTCTCCACCAATGTTTCACCCTCACGGGTGGGTTCTACGACCGGAACCACCTTGCTAAGACCTCCCAGGGGGAGATTAAAAGCGGTGGTGGTGATAGAGCCTCCCGAGTTTGCACCAGGGATGGACGGGACCTGGGTATCGAGGCGGATCTGCAGCGGTCCCAGCATCTTGAGTTTACGCTCCCTGGCGAAGGCTGCTAAATCGATGCTGCGTGAGGCCGATACCGGCGCTGTTGCGGACTTGAGCACATCGCTCAGCTGGGTCAGCACGGCCTCAGCGGAGGCATTACTAATCGGGGCGGCACGCTCCAGTTGGAGGTCTTTACGGACCACATCCTTAACCTCATCAAACTTGGGGAGATGGGTTTCCTCAATGGTGGCGGCCTGGATCAGATAGTAGGCTTTGACCGGTTGCGGATTCTGGGGATTGGCGGGGGGATCCTCGAGCACTGAGCTCGTTGCGCCGACGACGCGCAAGCCCGCGGCCACGTAATTGGCCACTGAACCCGAGTCAAATCCCGGAATGGGCGAGCCGGGTTCAAAGTAAGCGGAGGTCTTCGTTTGGACACCCAAGGATTCCGCGGTTTTACGGAGATCGTCATTGTGCTTATCTAATGCGATCCACACCGCCCACACCTGATCACGCGCCTTTTCGGTGGCGACAACCTTGCGGTAAGCATCGCGGACTTCCTGGTCCACCTCGGCCAGCTCGGGCAGATGCTCAGGGGTCTCCTTGATCAGGTTCAACAGGGTCGATCCCTGAGGAGTGTCAAAGGGACCAGCGGGTTTACCCGGGGTCAGGGTGAAGGCTTGGGTCAGAATCTCCCGGTCTACACGGGCATTGATGTCACGTTGTTGTCCGGAGGAATTACGGAGATGGGTGTGAGTCACGGGAGCGGGCACACCATATGCCTGCGGCACTTTGAAGAATTCGAGGCTACCCGAACGGACTCGCGTGGCTGCTTCCTGGGCCTGAGAACGGGCGAAGTCACTCGCTTTCCGTGCCCGGTATGCCTTCTCTACATCGGTCCGGGCTTCCTCGAAGGACTTATTACGCGCCTCTTGTTTCTCGATCAGCTCGGTTAGATAGAACTTAGTGTTGCCTTCCACTACATCGGAGACAACGCCTGGAGCCAGTTTAGAGACAGCCATGTAGAACGGGTAACGATCCCGGCCAATCTCCGCATGGGGGGAATCGCCACGCGAGAACCACTCGGTTTCAAACACCGGCAGTCCGGAAACCGTGGTCGCGCCTTGGAGGGTCTTACCCGCCAGCTCGGCCTGAATCTGTTTGAGCCGGGCACGCGCCGCATCTTTAAGCGGTTTGGCGTCCACCTTACCCATGGTGCGTTGACGGGCTTCCTTGATGGAGATGCGTTCACCCGCCTTGCGGTGGGCATACGCCCAGATCAAATGGTAGCCATAGGAGGTCTTGACCGGTTGAGAGACAGTGGCTTCCGGAATACCAAAGGCAGCCTGTTCGAATTCGGGCACCATGCTTTTCTTCTCGAAGAAGCCCAGATCCCCGCCTTCGTTCTTGTTGGTGACATCCTCCGAGTTTTCTTTGGCCTCACGGATGAAGTCATCTACCGTCTTGATCCGGGCACGGATGGCTTCGATCTTCTTCTTGGCCTCTTCCTGTTCGGCGGGAGACAAGTCGGGAGTCATACGTAGTAGAATATGCCGGACCGCCACCGCATCTCCCTTAGAGAGATAGGCCGCCGGTTCTTTCGCCATGACCGCCTCGATGGAGGCGTCGGGAACCTCAACCGGGACCGCAATGAAGCGGGCACGGAATTTCTCGGGGAATTGGAAATTGGTCTGCTCATTCTGGAAGAAGGTCTTGAGTTCATCCTCAGTGAAGGTCACCCGGCTACGGAAGTCTTTCGGCGAGAAGGTGACCGCCGCGACATCCCGTTCGACAGGAAGCACGAATTGTTCCTTGTTGGAATTAAACCAGCGCTGCAGGTTATTCTCATCCGGAGTGGCCTGGCCGATGAAGCCATCGGGCTTGGCTTCCACATAGTCGATCTTCATCTGCTTGGGGAAGCGGTAACGCTCAATGTGTTTCCGGAAGTAGTCTTGAACTTCCTCGGTGGTGGCCTTCACCTTATCGAAGGCCTCCTCGGAGTTGAAGAACAGAACCTCGATGTTCCGGGTCTCTTTCTGGCGTTTGAGGGCGCGCTGGATGTCCTCCTCGGTGGGCACCGCGGTTCCCCCCACATAGCTCATCGCGAGACGCACATCCATCTCATCGCGTACGGCATTCTTGTAGGCTTCCTCGCTCTCGAAGCCAGCCTGTTGCAGGTAGTGCCGGAGGGCCAGGGGATTCGGCTGGCCGCCACGTCCTCCGGTAAACTGCATGTTGATTGAACGGCGCACCTCATCATCTTGAGTACGCAGATTGAGGTTATGGGCGAGCTGCCGGGCGAGTTCCTGGCGGACTACTTGCTCAATCACCATCTGGCCATGCGATTTCTCGGGATGTACGGGAGTGTCCGCGAGAAACCTGTTCACCTCCTCGCTCACCGATTGATACTCGGTGGCGGAGACGCGCTTGCCATTCACCCATACCGCCGTGAACTTGTTCAACTGCGCTCGTTGTTGGAACTGAGAAGATCCATAAAGCGCGATGAATACTACGATCAGCGGGTAAACGAACCACTTCGCAACCTGCCTTTTTCTCTCTCGTAACCATATCAGCATTGGAAAAAAAACTCTCCTTGGATGAGTCTGGAGGAACCAAACGGGTAATCTAGAGGAAAGCAGGGGGAGCTGAGAACCCCATTGACAAAATCACCCGGAAGGTCAGTTTTTCCCACCCGCGGACTGCGGACGGGGTAACGGCGTTTATCCACCGGACGCCGGCCGGTTATGAATGACCATCGAATTCAATCCAGTGGCAATCCGGGTGGCGCGCGGGGCTTCCTCGTAACGGGTCCAGGCCTTCCTGGCCCGCTCCTGGTGTTCAACCGGGAGCGCATCACGGAAAGAATCCGGAATCCGGTAATGGCTCCCGATGGTTCCATAGGAGGTCAGGGGGTGTGTTTCGGAGACCCGCCCGGGAGTGAGCCAGGCATCGATCAGCATCGGTTCAGCGGTCCGGGGTGCAGTGGCATCGGAAACTAGGGCGATGTGCCAGGTCTCCCAGCCATTACGTTTAAAGATTACGATATCACCGGGCTGCCATTTATCTGCTTCCTTCCGGGAAAACTTGGTTGGGAGTGTGATGGCTTTCCGGCTGAAGAAGACATCCAGTAGCGCGGTCCGGCGGTGAGCCCAACTCTTGTCGATGATTCCCTGGGAAGCCGTACTCCCTTGGAATGAACCCATGCGAGCTCTCCGGTAGGGACCAGGTTCGGTCAGGTAGTCTTCATAAACTAACTCTTGGAGGTCAATCCCCGCCGCCCGGAGAGCACGTACCACGACATCACAACAGAGACCCTCGCGTGGATCGATATCACCCGCGGGATAGGCGATCCGGGGGTAAGACATAGTGTACCGGGTGCTCAGGGTGGTCATTGTCCGCGCCGCCGCGATAATCTCAGCGGGAAGGATCGCCTTAGCTTCACTAGTCGCGGCGTGGGGTATCTCCACGGCGGAGGATCCGCCCGCGACGAATACCACGAGCGTAATGAAGACGGCTCTCAAAACAAACATGAACCAACAACCCCCGAATAAATGAAAGAAGTATTGTTCTCGATCCTCACGCAGGAGACAAGACCGCCCGGAAAGGAGGGACGCATTCCATTGCGTCCCGTAGGTCAAGGACCATTGCGACAGAACCACACATCTAGTTGAGGTGATTCTCTTTCAGATCCATTTTTGATAAAGCAATGCGTCTCCTTGACACTCTGTTGCCTCCCCAGTGATAATAGGTACAGACGAAATGATACAACACGTGCCGCTTCGATCATCACGGCCATTGAGTTTCCGCGATTCCGAGGACACTCCCCGCACCAGAAAGCGTGTCATCCCGAGACTACACTCCGTATCATCGGAAGCTGCTGTCCAGAATGTAGAACATGTGACCACCTGTCAGTCCCGCCGCTTTTCTCCGGCTATCCATCCATGACCGAACACACCCACTTGATCCGGCTGAAAGACTCGCATGAATGTGCGGCCATTTATGGCAACTTGGATGAGAATCTAAGGCTGCTGGAGGAGGAATTCGACGCCCACCTGATCGCCCGTGGAGATCAGTTGCGTATCCAGGGCGGATCCGATGCGGTTGATCTGGTGCGTCAGGTCATCGAGGGGATGCGCATCCAGGCTCATGGAAGAGAACCCATCGATCAGAAGTGCCTGAGAGATCTGATCCGTATGGTCAAGGACAAGAGCGGAACCCCCATCCGCGAGGTGCTCGAGGATTCCATCCAGGTCAATGGACAGAATCGCAAAGTTAAGCCTAAAACACCTGGCCAAAAACGCTATCTGGATGCCATCCGTCAGAACGATATCGTCTTCGGCATCGGTCCGGCGGGAACGGGAAAGACCTACCTGGCCATGGCTTGCGCGGTCAACGCTTTGGTGAACCGGAAGGTCAAGAGGATTGTGCTGGCCCGTCCAGCGGTTGAGGCAGGTGAATCTCTCGGATTCCTGCCAGGAGATCTTTACGAGAAGGTGAATCCTTACCTGCGTCCACTTTACGATGCTTTGTATGACATGATGGAATTCGAGAAGGTGAACCGTCTCATGCAACAAGGGCAGATCGAGGTGGCCCCCCTGGCTTTTATGCGGGGACGTACACTCAACGATAGCTTCGTGATCCTCGATGAGGCGCAGAATACGACTCGTGAGCAGATGAAGATGTTTCTGACCCGTCTGGGCTATGACTCCAAGGCGGTAGTGACCGGAGATGTAACCCAGATTGACCTTCCCACCCAGAAGGTGAGCGGTTTAATCGACGCGGTCAATGTATTGAAGGGGATTGCAGGGATGGAGATGGTCTGGCTCGGGCGGGGAGATGTGGTCCGCCACCGGCTGGTCCAGGAAATTATCCGCGCCTATGAAGAGGCGGAACACCCAGAGGCACTCTCACCATGACCACCTCTCCACATCCATCAGACACCGATTCATCACGCCCGCGTAAGGGCCTGGAAGTGAAATGGAACGCTCTTGTCCGTGCGCTTATGTTCATGGGCGCGTTGTTTCTGATCACGATCGCCAGCGTTCCTCCACGTCCCAGCCCGGAGCGGTTATTGAATGAGAAGATCGGCGAACCGGCCACGCGTACAGTACTTTCCCCCTTCCCACTCAAGATTGTCGACCAGCAAGAGACTGACCGTGTACGCCGTGAAATGCGGGAGAATATCCCCCCCACCTACCGCCGTCTCCCTGAGATGGAAAACCAACCACAATTGAACTGGCGAGCCCTTGTGCAAGTGGCGCTGGACCAGGACCGTGCCCTGGCCAGTGAAGGCAAACTCACCACGGCCACTGAATCCGCCCGCCACGCAGTCCGCTCACTCTCGCGCAACGATACCGAGTTGCTCCGCAAGAAGATGAGTGATTCCGCCTGGCGTGAGGAGGTTCTGGGCAAGCTGGTAAAAGTGTACAAAGACAACGACCTGCTCTTCGATGTCAGCAGGGTTCCCAAAGAACGCGCGGAGAGCAAACAGAACGCGATTCAATGGCGGTTACGTGAATTGGATGGCAGCCTCAAAGACCGTGTCAGCTGGGTTACGATTCAATCAGTCACCCAGCAAAGGGAATTCTGGGCGCAAGAATTGGAGAAGGCCTTTTCGGGAGTGGAGGCGAAACCGAAAACCCTCGCGGTCACCCTCGCGAAATACCTCATCTCACCCACCCTCGAGTATGACAATGCGGCGGTCGACGCCGAGGTCAGAGTTGCCTTAGCGAAAATCCACTCCGTATCCATGGAGTACAAACAAAACCAGATCATCACCATGCGTGGGGAGCTTGTCACTCTCAACCAGAAGCTGGCGCTTTTGGAGATGGGCAAGCGTATGGAATCCCGTTTGGGTGAATTCCTTGGAAGAATTGTCCTCGTCTTCAGCATCCTCCTGATCCTGTATGGCTATCTCAAACGGGTGCACAAGGATCTTTACCAGAATCTGCCACGGCTCGCGGCTTATCTGCTGGAGGTTAGCATGATCTCCTGGACCGGGTTCATTGTGGCTTGGGGCGTGGAGTTCGATGCTTTTCAAGCGACCGAAGGGTCTATCTCACAAGTAGGCCTGATGGTTCCAATTGCCGCCATTGGTATTCTGGTCACTCTTCTGGAAAGCTCACGGCTGGCTTTATTTTCTGTCATCTTCTGCACCTTTCTGGTGGGGATTCAGTTTAACTGGGGATTTGAGATCCTGCTGGTTCTGGTGCTCTCGGGAATTGTGTCGGTGTTTCATGTCATCGGAATAACACGCCGGAGCCAGGTCTACCTCGCCTTTCCATGGATCCTTGGCACTGGCTCCCTCCTGTTGCTGGGAGTGCATCTGGTCATGTATCCCTCCATGGAGGCCTTTACTCACTATACGAACAATCTCTTCTGGGGAGTTCTCCTACTCGGGGTGAACGGTCTCTGTTCGGTGTGTATAGCCTTGCTGCTACTGCCTTTCCTGGAGGATCTGTTGGGGATTACCACCGTCTTCAAGTTGCGGGAGATCTCAACCTATCACCCGCTCTTACGCCAACTCGAGGAAAAGGCTCCTGGGACTTACTACCACTCCTTGAATGTGAGTTCCCTGGCCGAATCCGCCGCGGCGGCCATCGGAGCGGATGCCCTGCTCGTGAAGGTGGCCTCCTACTACCACGATATCGGCAAAATGGAAAAACCCACCTACTTCACCGAGAATCAATTCACCGAGGAAGACCGCCGGAAACACTCGAAAATCTCGCCCCACATGAGCTGCCTGATCATCCGCAACCATGTCAAACTGGGGCAGGAATTAGCCCGGGAGAACCGGCTACCTGAAAGCATCATACCCTTCATCGCCGAACACCATGGCACTACCCTGCTCTCTTATTTCTATGATCAAGCCCGGTCCGAGGACCCCCATGGCACTGTTTCGGCGGCGGATTTCCGTTACTCCGGACCCAAACCCCAGACCATCGAGAGCGCCATTGTCATGCTGGCCGACACGGTCGAGGCCGCCTCGCGCTCCATGAAACTCGTGGGTGAGGGCGAGATCCGTGTCTTCGTCAAACGTGTCATCAATGACAAGATGCTGGATGGGCAGTTCGATGAGTGTAATCTGACATTCCGTCAGATGAAGCTTCTTTCGGACTCGTTTACACGGACATTACGGACTATGATGCACCGTAGAATTGCCTACCCCTCGATGCCGGAGGTAAACCTCTCTCCCGGCTCTACCCGGCAGGACAAGGTACAGCCCTTGTTCAACCGGGGCTCCTAAGCGAGGAGGGGTTTCCGTATCCATGAGCGTAGAGATTTCGGACGAACAAGATGTACCCATCAATATAGGCCGCCTCAGGGACCGCCTACAGGCTAGCTTGGACAAAGCGGGGCTGGGCGATGCCGAGGTGAGTGTTTTACTCACGGGAGACGAGCACATCGCCGAGCTCAATGAAACTTACCGTGGCCTACCAGAACCCACCGATGTGCTTTCCTTCCCGATGAATGACGATGATGGAGAGCCCTTCGGCAACATCCTGGGCGACATTGTTATTTCAATCCCCACCGCCCAGCACCAGGCGGTGGATGATTTAGAAAAGGAAGTGGATATGCTCGCCTTTCATGGCTTGCTACACCTATTTGGAAGAGACCATGAAACCGAGGGATGGGAAGCATGGGAAGAGGCCTTGAAGGAGATTCTTCCCGATGAGTAATACCACCTGGCTGGTCATCGAGGGGGTACTGTATCTGCTCGCCCTGGTAGTGTCTTCATTCTTCAGCGCCTCCGAGACCGCTTTAACCTCGATCAGCGCGGTCAAGATCAATCAAATCGCGGGTCATGAGGACAAAACCCATCCGCTCTTCGACTGGCTCAAGAATCCCACCAAGTATCTCACCACCCTCCTGGTGGGCAACAACATCGCCAATATCGCGGGGGCGCTGGTGGGAGGGGACTTCTGCCGCAGGCTCCTGGCCGGGTTGGGATATCCCGATGAGGAGGCGCTCGCGGGGGGAGTCGCTTTCGTCGCGGTCACCAGTACCGTGCTCATCTTTGGTGAAATCATCCCGAAGAGTTATGCCCGGCATCACTGTGAGTCGATGGCCCCACGCCTGGCTCCCTGCGTGGCTTTCATCTACCGGATTCTCAAGTACCCCATCCGGCTCTTCATGTTCATCTCTAACATGATTATCCGCCTGTTCGGCGGAGAAACCACCAAGGAAGTTCCCTTCGTCACCTCGGATGATCTTAAGTTGATGATCGAGGTAGGTGAGAAGCAGGGTCTGCTCGATATCGATGAACGCGAGATGCTGCACTCCATCTTCGAGCTCTCGGAAACCCAGATCCGTGAGGTCATGACCCCCCGGGTGGAGATGATCTATGTGAAGGTAATCGACTCGCTGGAAACAGTCCTCAAGGCCTTTGAGCAACATGACTTCTCACGCCTGCCGGTTATCGAGGACAACCGCGACAATGTGGTGGGGATCCTATACATGAAAGATCTTCTCCACCACTGGCACATGAACGCCGACAGTCAAGATGTGGTCCGGCGGCTGATGCGGCCACGCATCTACGTGCCCGAGAACAAGCGCGTGGATGAGGTGCTCAAACAGTTCCAACGTGAGAAGATCCACATGGCCATCGTGGTCGATGAGTATGGCGGCACCTCGGGCCTGGTAACCATCGAGGACATCCTCGAGGAGATTGTGGGCGAGATCCACGATGAGTTCGATGTGGAGGAAGATCCCATCATCAAGGTGGGGGAGACCACCTGGATTGTCGATGCCACGGTCCATCCCGATGATCTCTACGATGCATTGGGATTGGAATGGGAGGATGAGGAAGAGGAGTTCGACAGCGTGGCGGGATTTCTGCTCCACTTGCGAGGGGATCTCCCCAAGACGGGAGAGGTCATCGAGCACGAGGGCCTGAAATTCACGGTCATGGAGGCCAACGAAAAACGCATCAACCGCGTGCGTGTTGAAAAAATCCCCAAGCACGAGAAGACCACACCCGAAGCACCCGCCCCCGAATCCGAGGAATCCACTTAGGGGCATGATTTCAAAACAACCTTTGGGTGCTGTCCGTATGTTGTTCATGCTTTAGCATGTTGGGTAACCATAAGATTAAATTTTGTACGAGACCCACATGCTGAAGCATGAACAACATACGGGCTCATTCCGTTTCCTGGCACGAATTCCCAACCGCTAGAACGTTCCCTCTGCTTCCATATAGGGCGCGAGAAAGAATTCACGCGCCAGCGGGTAAATGGAATGACCGGGGAAAAGGGGAGTGATCTCTCATACCCTTTTTCACTTTTATCCTAATAGTTTCTCCACACTTGCCAGGGCTTCATCCAGTTTGGAGGGATCTTTTCCGCCCGCTTTAGCCCAATCGGGACGTCCCCCACCCCCGCCCCCAGTAATCGCGGCAATGCGTTTGACCAGGTCTCCCGCCTTTACCGGCCCGGTCAGGTCCTTGCTGACACTACACACAAAGTTGACCTTATCCTCGACCACCGCGCCAAGGACGATGACGCTCTTGGGGAGTTGTTGTTTGAGACAGTCCGCTATGGCCTCCAGAGCCACTGGGTCGGCAGCCTCCACCCGCGCCACCACAAGGTCCACCTCAGCCCCGCCGAGGGTGATCTTCTTGACCTTGGATAGCAGGTCATCCGTGGAGGTTCCGCTCCCTTTTTCTTGCAGGGTACGGATCTGCTTGTCTTTATCCTTGATCTGAGCTTGGAGTTTTTCGATTCGTTCGGGGATCTGGGAAGCGGGACAGCGGAGCAGCTGAGAGAGGTGCGAGAGGATGGCCTCGCGTTCCTTCATCTCTTCATAAGCTCGCGCGCCAGCCACGGCGCTGATACGCCGCACTCCAGCCTGGATCGATTCCTCGGCGGTGATGAAGAGCGAGCCAATCTCTCCGGTACGGCTCACATGGGTGCCACCACAGAGCTCACGGCTGACCGGATCAATGCCCACCATGCGCACCACTTCACCATACTTCTCACCGAAAAGCGCCATCGCACCCCGCGCCTTGGCCTCAGCAATGGAGGTGTGCTCGATCTCGACCGGGTAATCCTCAAGGATCCACTGGTTCGCCAGCAACTCAACCTGGTTGATCTGCTCGCGGGTAAGTCCCTCCGGGTGGGTGAAGTCGAAGCGTAGGCTATCGGGACTGACATAGGAGCCTTGCTGGTGGACATGCTCCCCGAGCACCTTGCGTAGAGCCGCCTGGAGCAGGTGGGTTCCCGTGTGATGAGGCTGGATACGCGCACGGCGGGCCTTGTCGACCGAGGCGGTAAGGGGCATCCCCCCGCGCAGAGTTCCCTGGGTGACTTTTCCTTGATGCAGGAAGACCCCATTGGCGCTCTTCTGGGTGTTGGTCACCTCGAAGGCAACACCTTTCCCAGTGAGCACTCCCAGGTCATAAATTTGTCCACCGGATTCGGCATAAAAGGGAGTCCGGTCGAGTACCACCGCACCGTCTTGCCCTTCGGTGAGAGCCTCTGTCCGCACCATACCATCGAAGAGGTAGAGCACTTCGGCGTCAGATTCAATCTCGTCATAGCCGGTGAACTCGGTGGCGGGGATGGATTCGATGCCCTCGGCATCGGCCAGGGCCTGCATTCCGGAACCTTTCCAGGCCGCCTTGGCGCGCTCCCGCTGTTCCTCCATCTGTTCCTCGAATTCCTTTTCGGAGCAGGTCATCCCATTTTCGGTCAAGACCTCGAGAGTGAGCTCGAGCGGAAAACCATAGGTGTCATAGAGACGGAAGGCCTCTTCGCCGGGGAGGTTCTTGACCCCAGCGGCGCGCAGCTCCTCGATCTTCTCGGTAAGGATCGCGTTGCCGCGTGAAAGAGTACGGTTAAAAGCCTCCTCCTCGCTGCGTACTACCTTGCGGACATGTTCCGAAGCGGGCACCAGGTCCGGGTAGATGTCTTTCATCGTGTCGACCACAAGCGGCACCATGGAGGAGAAGAAGCCTTGCCCCAGACCAAGACGTTGACCATGCAGAATCGCCCGGCGCATGATCCGGCGCAGCACATACCCGCGTCCCACATTCGAGGGGACAATGCGGTCGGAGATGGCAAAGGTGGCCGCGCGGACATGATCCGCTACCACACGCATCGCGCAGGTGGTCTCGTGATCCGAGTTGAAGGCCTTGCCACTCACATACTCGAGGTGGTGGATGTAGGGCAGGAACAGGTCCGTCTCATAATTTGTGTGGACCTTGGCCATGACGGCGGCGATGCGTTCGAGTCCCGCGCCGGTGTCGATGCTCTTGCGCGCGATTTCGGGGTACTCCTCGGGAGTCTGGCCGGGCTGGGCATCGAATTGCACCAAGACCAGGTTCCAGATCTCCAGGAAACGGTCATCGTGTTCCTTGATTTCCGGTCCCTGGTCAAAATGGATCTCGCTACAAGGACCGCAGGGACCGGCACCGCCCACTGGACCCCAGAAATTGTCCTCGCGTCCCTTACGGGCGATCTTCCCGGCAGAGACTCCGATCTCTTTTTCCCAGATTCGAAAGGCCTCATCATCACTCTCGAAAACCGAGGGATAGATCCGGTCCGGATCGAGCTTCAGAACCTCAGTGACAAACTCCCAGCCCCAGTGGATGGCCTCGCGCTTGAAGTAATCCCCAAAAGAGAAATTACCGAGCATCTCAAAGAAGGTGTGATGCCGTGCGGTGTAACCGACATTCTGGATATCGGAGGTGCGGAAGCACTTCTGACAGGTGGTGGCCCGCTTCATCGGATCCGGGCTACGTCCCAAGAAGTTGTCTTTAAACTGCACCATCCCCGCGCTGGTGAAGAGCAGGGTCGGGTCATTACTGGGGATCAGGCTATCGCTGGGAACGATGCGGTGGTCCTTGCCACGGAAGAACTCCAGATACTTCGCACGAATCTCACGGCTGTCCATGAAACGGTTACCTCTTAGTTAAATGAGTGAACCCGGAAGGATAAGCCAAGAGGGACAGGGGTTCCAGAGGAACGGGCGGAAAGAAGCTTGTTTGGAAATCAATTAATAAAGTTAACCATGGCTAATCAAAGGAAACTTTCCAGGATCCTCAATGGACTCCACGGAAAGATCCACATCGAGGGTGGGCCAGTACAGGTGGTCTGGCGATAGGAGTTCAAGGTGAGTGATCTGAGCGATGGTGGCCTCACGGAACCAAGGAAACTCATCGAATGGTAGGTAGAGTTCCCGCTGGTTGAGAAGCAACCAGAATCCATGGGGCGAGATGTTGGTCACTTCAACCACCGAAGTGTTCTTGCCAGGTGCGGCGATTTCATCTTCGTGCTCCTCGATCATGTGTTGCGCTTCCCGGAGATCCCGTGGTGAGAGGCCATGGTTCCCTGCAAGAACAATCGTTGGGTCCAACCAGAACTTGGCTTCGCCGCCATGGCCGATGACATGTACGTGGGATCGCTCTTCTTCACGAGAGAAGAAGAAAAAACGGAATCCCCCTTTTGAAAACACGGTCGGTGTCATCTCACATCACTCTATCACTTGGACTACTCACACTTCCAGCTTGGCGTGAGCGCTTCCCCGCTCTCCACGATTCAACTTGACAAGCCACGTAGACGTAACCGATTCGGGACGCAATTGAATGCGTCCCTCCATGGAGGAACCCGCTCCTTCGGGTCCCTGGCTACTCCCCCCACCCTCCAAACACGCTAATATCCAGCATCCCAAATCCAACAAGGAGCAACTCGTGTATCCGATCCGATCCATGCTGGGAGTTTCCCTGTCCATTTTAATTATCCTGCTCTGTTCACCCTCATTAGCCTTGGCATCGAAGACCTGGGACTGCGCGGTCTTTCCCGCTGAGGCAAAAACCATTATTGATTCAACCTCCGGAGCCAAACTGGTCTTTGTCACCTCGGCCACCAGTGAGGACACTAACCTCTATTTCCATCAGCGATCCTGGCTGCCGGATGAATCCATGCTGGTGTTTCACCGTAAGAGCGGTGATTCCACCTGCTATTGGGGGTATCTCGAAACAACCGGCGAGCTGGTGCGGCTTCATGAGCCTGGCCTTGCTCTCGGATATGAGGGCAGCTGCAGCCGTTACCGTAACAGCCTGTATGTCATTTTGAATGGAGAGGTCCATGAGTGGCTGATCAAGATCGAACAGGGGAGTCTGGAGCAGCCCTCCAAGGTGTCGGTCGAGGACAAGACTATCGGGAAGCTTCCGGAGGATGTGGACTCGACTGTGGGCCTCAACGAGAACAGCGATGGCTCCGGGGTGATGCTTGGCTTTACCAGCAAGGGCCCCACTGCCTCACGAATCATCCTTATGGACTACAAGACAGGTGCGTGTAAGGAGCTCGCCTCACTGGATGATGGGATCACACATGTCCAGGCCAGCTGGGTAACCCCTGATCTTGTGCTTTTCTGCCGTTCCAGCCGGATCACTGACCGTGTCCAGGTGAATGCCGAGGGGCAGGTTCCCTCGCGGATGTGGCTGGCGGATGCGAGCAGACGCGAGCCCTGGCCGCTCTACCCACAGCTCGAGGGTGAGCTGGTGACCCATGAATGCTGGTGGGTGGACAATCAGGTGACCTTCTGTACAGGCATGAACAAGTCTGGGAATGCCGAGGAGGCGCATGTGAAGGTGATCGATATCCAGACCGGTATCGCGCGCATCATCGCGGCGGGAGCCTGGTGGCCGGGGGGCACCCCGGAGCGGGTTTCCAAACGCAACTGGTGGCATTGCGCCGGGGCTCCCAGCGCAAAATTCGTGATGGCCGACAACTGGCATGGCGATATCGGGATTTTCAGCGCCAAGACCGCCCGGACCCGTCTACTCACCGAGAACCAACGGACCTATGGGCAAGGACCACACCCCCATGCTGGCTGGTCACCCTCCAGCACAAAGGTGGTCTTCACCAGCAACCTGAATGGGAATCCCGACGTGGTGATTGGGGTGCTACCGGAGGCATGGTTGACTACGGAATGGTGAAAAACAGGGGAAGCTGGAATACTATCCCCCCCCCACCCTCCCCCTTGCGGGGGAGGGTGGGGGGGGTGCTACTACATTGGGTGTCAGGACAGACCACCCCTTTGAGTATCAGGACAACAGCGAATTCAATTTCGACATCAAGGCCGGTTTGGGCAGGAAGCCCACAATCCGTTCGACCTCTCTACCGTCCTTGAAGATGATCATCGTGGGGATGCTGTTGATCCCGAAGGAGTCACGAGTGTTTGGTGAGGCATCGGTATCGACCTTACCCACCTTAAGCTTGCCCACCAGATCATTCGCGATCTCATCGATGACCGGCGCGAGCATCTTACAAGGCGGACACCAGGTCGCCCAAAAATCGACCAGCACCGGAACAGTCGCGCCTTTGATCTCGGCGTCGAAATTCTGATCCGTAAACTCCAAAGTGTTTGCACCCGCCATGATTTCCTCCGTATTAAAAAAATGAAAATGGCTGATGGGATTACGCGCGGGAACGCTGGCTCCCACCGCCACTCTCTCCGGTCCGAATGGTTGTCTTTGAATCTACACGGGTCATGGGATGGTGACAAGGGACGTTTTTCGCTGGTATCACCGGAGCGGAATAAAAGTTACCCACCCATGAGTATCACTTGCCTCCCCTGGATCAAAAGAGATGTGCAATATAACGTTTCTAATCGTATACGTACATTACATGAATACTCCATGTAGGATATCCACAGATGGTCGTTTTTCGCTGATGTACAATAAAATGAGGTGGTTACGGGAGTGTCTTCTCACTGGCACGCCTTATGCTCGAGAAAATGGAGGGTAAATCCCTTAATAAGGGTTCTTGGAAGATCGTTACAGTTCGCGGAGAGTGTCTGTGTCCCTTCCATGTGGGGATCATTCCACGCTCCGGGTTCACTCCAGAGAACCAGACGAAGCACGCAGAAGTTTGGAGGTAGCTCGCCATGTCTTGGATGCCAAATCCTTTCCGGACTAAAACTAAGAAGATCCCCTTTGGGCACTTTAAGTTCCCCCCGCCGAACTTGGAGACCTCGCTGGAGAGTTATGCGCGTTTCGTTTTCGCGCGGGTGGCTTTTGTGAAGGGAACTCCCTGCGCGCTACTGAAAAACAACCGCTTCATTCCCAAGGGTGGCCTGACCCTCCTGCATGTGCGTCAACATGTGGAGCGTGAGGGAGTTCTCGGTGTTTCTCTTGAGCGTGAGGCAACTGGACAAACGAAGTCGGTCTGTACCATCTTCACAAATCCTTTGGTGATTGAGGCTCTCGGTCAGGGATGCCGTCTCTTAACCACGATGATCCAGGATGGCATACAGGGGGTGGTCGAACTTTGTCCCAACCAACGCGTACGAGTCTGGGCCTTCTTCGATGAACCCCAGCCAGTGACCGAGGCTGTGGAACGGATCAAAAACCTTAAGAAACGGGCATTCATTTCTAGTGAAGCCACTTTCCTACCCGAGCCCGGCGGTACTCAAACCTATTTGGAGCTCCCTCCTTATCCGGACCCAGACACGGGTCACTGGTCCTTGGTGATGCCACTGGAGAAAGCCGAGCAACTCCTGGAGGATCTTGATTATCCAGCGAGTCCCACGGATTGGGATAACCTGCTCGGGGATTTCCAGCCAGAGATCCATACGCCTGGAGAGCGGGCGGGCATCCTGGAGGTACTTGGTTCTCCCATCGAGTTGGATAGATCCACCCTCTTCGCTGAGGTCAACCTTGAATCCGGGAATAAACCTGAGACCGAATCAGATAGTCAGGTGGCCACACCCGTTCCGGGTGGTTCCAATGTGGTTTATATCTCACGCACAGCCGAAGCCGAGGTAAACACCCTACAAGAGGAGGCCCAAGCGGCTCTCCTCAACAACTCCTCAACAGTATCTCCCACCGAGGAAGATTTCCCAATCACCAAAGAAACCGGCACCATTCAGATGGCGGAGATCGAGACAGTCTCCCAGGGTGAGGTGGAGGCACATCCTAACATCCAGGAGACTGGAAGCTCCACAAAGGTTTACAATCTGACACCCCTTTCCACGGCGGTGCCAGCCATTATCGGGCAGCTACTCAATCCTACTCGAATCACCATACCCTCGCCGAGTACCTCCTTGAACGAAGTCTTGAATGGCGGCTGGACCATTCAAAGGGTCTATCTCGTCGCGGGTGGATCGGGAGAAGGGAAAACGACCTTCTGTGCTTGGGCGGCGGATTATGCGGCCAGCCATCATGTACCCGTGGTCTTCGTTTCCTTCCAAGCTCCGAAAGAGTTACTTTCGATCTATGCCTTGGCGCGGAACGCTAAGATCGATTCCGCCTTGATTGAAAGTGGTTTGTGCAAGGGAACGAAGTCACGTAACGAGGAACTGCGTAAAATCCTCATGAACGCGGGGCGTAAATACTTCCGTACAGGCGACTTTCTGCATGTTTTCGAAGCCGATACTGACACCACCATGGCGGATATCCGTGAGGCGGTGGCGGCCACGCGGCGCCACTTTGGGCTGGAGGAGGGCGATCCAGTCATCGTGGTCATCGATTCGATCCGTGAAATCCGTATGGATTTTGATAAAGAGGGGAAGCACAGAATCGGACGCAGCCGTACCTCGCAAATCATGCTGCAGATGAAGGAGATCGCACAGACACAGAATGCGGCCATCCTGGTGACCATGGACACCCCCCCCGGAGGGGCCATGCGGACCGCCACGGGAAACATGGAACAGAGCGATTTCGAAACCGCGAGTGGACTAGCGGACACCTGCTTTATCTTGGATAGCCGGGTGCTCCTGAATGACCTCCCAGCCGATGAAACCAGTCTACGCCGGCGGAATTCATCACGTCTTCAAGATCCCCTCGACCGGGTTCTTGACCAGTTTGGGCAACAACCGGTCTTGGCCAAGCGCCTTCAGTCTGTCCGCAAGGATTATCCGCTCGATGAAAACTCAGCGGCGACATATGCCCGGTTGTGGACCTTTAAGAATCGCGGCGGGCGGACCGATATCCAGCCCATCTTCCGTTATCATAAAGCCTTCCACGACTTCGAACCGATCTCAATCGAGGCGGTGTCCACAACCGATCAGGTGGAAGAGGGTGAAAATCCGCTCCCAGACTAACTGGCTGATTTCAACCACAGCCCCCTTGCCCCGTGAACTTGTTCCCCTAGAATGAGTGTGAAAGGCTCATTTCTCAGGTGGAATCCATGATCACGGTCCCTCTTGATCCCCTTCCAGCCGGGAAGGTGACCAAATCACTTTCTCTCCATGATCTCGTGGAAAATGCCATCGATGGCATCTTCATCATTGATCGCAATCGTCGTTTGGTTGAATTCAACCGGGCCTGTGAACAGATGACTGGCTACGCACGGGAGGAGGTCATTGGCAAGAATGTCTTCTGCGCGCGCGCCATCCAATGCCAGAACGCGGCACGGGAGTCGATGGCGGGAACCCTCTGCCCCAGCCTGACCGTGTTCCAATCCGATCTGAGCCGTCAATCCGAACGGATGCGGGCGGTGGCGCGGGATGGTTCGGAGAAATGGGTGGAGACCCATTACACCCCGATCTATGACAAGGATGGCAAGGTCGAATATGTCCTTGGCATCATCCGTGACATCACTCCACAGGTGATCCTTGAGGAGGAACATGTCCGCCTTGGAGAAGAACTGGTCAATTACCGTCAGGAGATCGAGAGCCGTTATGACTTCGGGAAGTTGCTTGGCAACAGCAAACCGATGCTCCAGGCGCTCGAATTGGCGGGCGGTGTGGCAGGCACCAACACCACTGTCCTCATAACAGGCGAGAGCGGCACCGGGAAGGAGCTTCTCGCCCGTGCGATTCACTTCAACAGCGCGCGTAAGGGGGGACCGCTGGTGGCGGTTAACTGCGCTGCCTTCCCCGAGCAGCTCCTGGAAAGCGAGCTCTTTGGCTATGACCGTGGGGCCTTCACCGGGGCTGACCGTACCAAGCCAGGGCGCTTTGAACTAGCCCATGGCGGCACCCTGTTTCTCGATGAAATCGCCGAAACCAGCCTCACGACCCAGGCCAAGCTCCTACGTGTGATCCAGGAACGCGAGGTGGAACACCTGGGTGGTACGAGACCCATCCCGGTAGATGTCCGCATTATCACCGCCACCAACCGGAGCTTGGAGGAGATGGTGCGCGAGGGGCAATTCCGCCAGGATCTGTACTACCGGATCAGCGTCTTTCCCATCCATCTCCCCGCCCTGCGCGAACGCAAGCAGGACATCCTCCCGCTGGCGGGCCACTTCCTTGAAAGGTTCGCCATGGAGACCGGTAAAAAAGTGCCCGGCATTAGCCGTGAGGCACGTAAGCTCCTGCTCGAACACCATTGGGATGGAAATGTCCGTGAGCTCCAGAATGTCATCGAGCGTGCGGTGATCCTTTGCCGTGGAGACTTGATCACCTCGGCGCACCTTCCCATCGGGTCAAGTCCCGGCACCAAAACCCCTGTTCTGCGTGAACAGTTCCAGGGCGGAGTGTTGCTGCCGGAGGAGGGAGTAAATTTAGAGGAAGTGGAGAAGTCCTTGCTCCACCAAGCCCTCACACGGGCGTATAACAACAAAACCCGGGCGGCCAACCTACTGGGTTTGACCCGTTCAACCCTCCGATACCGCCTCCAGAAGTTTGGCTTGGATGAGGCTGAGACCAACCAGAATGGTTGATATCAACCACCCCAAAGACCGAAAAAGGTACCTCGTTTGAGAGGCATCGATCCTCCTGAATGAACACAACCTCCATTGAATATAGGGTTTAGAATGCGTGAGGCCGATAAAATCCGGGGTTGGCTTGTATTCTGCTATTGAGATGGATGAAGCAAGCCACTAGAACTTTTTCCTGTTGGCTGTTGCGAGATCCCCCCAACCCTCCCCCACAAGGGGGAAGGGGGCAGAGCACACGCTAAAGCGTGAACTCCAAACAACTCCCTCCCCCACTAGGGGAGAAGGGGAGCACGCTAAAGCGTGAACAACATACAACTCCCTCCCCCCTGGCGGGGGAGGGTTGGGGGGGAAAGCGTAATTCCCAACAAGAAAAGAAACGAGCAATACCCGTGAGCCAGGAATCAGTCGAAATCCTATTAGGCAAAATCATCACCGATGATGAAACCCGGGCTAGGTTCTTCCGCGCGCCGGAGGAAACCTGCCAGCAGTTGGGATTAGCCCTGACCGAGGTGGAGATGGCGGCATTAAGACGTATTCCCAGCCATGCGGTCCGTCAATTCACCATGAGTCTGGATCCACGCATTGTGCGGGCTGTACTCGGCAACCGGAAGGACAGTCTCTCCCGGGATCTAGAGACGCGGCTTCATTCAAATAAGTCCTCGGAAGATCTGGCTGGACGGAAGGTTGAACTGGTATCAACAGACATATAAGGAGAGAGAAATGGGTCAACAACAAGCTAAGGATAAGGTCATCTACATGGACTATCACGCCACCACTCCAGTGGATTCCCGCGTGCTGGCCGAGATGCTCCCGACCTTTAGTGTCACCTTTGGTAACGCGGCCAGCCGCAATCATGCCTATGGCTGGGAGGCTGAGAAAATGGTCGACCAGGCCCGCGAGCAGATCGCCCAGCTGATCAACTGCACTAGCAAGGAGATCGTGTTCACCAGCGGAGCCACGGAATCCAATAACCTCGCCATCAAGGGTGTGGCTGGGATGTACCGGGAAAAGGGCAACCACCTCATCACGGTGGTGACCGAGCACAAGGCGGTCCTGGATCCTTGCAAGCACCTGGAGTCGGAGGGATTCGAGGTCACCTGGCTGCCGGTGAAACGCGATGGGTTGATTGATCTGGACCAGCTCGCGGCTGCCATGAACGATAAAACCATCCTGGTCTCGATCATGGCCGCCAATAACGAGATTGGTGTGCTTCAGCCCATCGACCAGATCGGTCTGATGTGCAAGGAGAGAGAGATTCTCTTTCACACCGACGCAACCCAGGCAGCAGGGAAGATCCCACTGGATGTACAGGCGATGGGGATCGATCTGCTCTCACTCTCCGGGCACAAGATCTATGGCCCCAAGGGAGTTGGCGCTCTCTATGTCCGGCGAAAAAATCCCCGTGTGCGGTTGACTTGCCAGATGGATGGTGGTGGCCATGAGCGCGGGATGCGGAGCGGTACCTTGAATGTGTCCGGGATTGTCGGTTTGGGGAAGGCCTGCGAGATCGCCCGCGAGGAGATGGATGCGGAGGTCGCGCATCTGACTTATCTGCGGGACCGGCTGAAGGACCGTCTCCTCTGCGAACTCAATGAGGTCTATATCAATGGCAGCCTGGAACACCGCCTGCCGGGAAATCTGAATATCAGCTTCGCGTATGTGGAGGGCGAGTCCCTGCTCATGGGCATCAACGATGTGGCGGTCTCCTCGGGTTCGGCGTGCACCTCGGCCTCGCTGGAGCCCTCGTATGTGCTACGGGCGCTGGGGGTGGGAGATGAGCTCGCGCATTCCTCGATCCGCTTCGGGCTGGGACGTTTCAACACCGAGGATGAGGTCGACTATGTCGCTGACAAGCTCATTACGGTGGTGCACCGCCTGCGCGAGTTGTCACCGCTCTACGAAATGGCGCGGGAGGGGATCAATCCCTCCCAGGTGGACTGGACGCACAACTAAGATCAACTGGTCAGCAAGGTATCCGGCTGCTAGAATTACTTGGTAAGGAGCCAGAAGATGGCGTATTCAGAAAAAGTGATTGATCATTACGAGCACCCCCGCAATGTGGGGGCACTCGATAAATCCGACCCGAATGTAGGCACCGGTGTGGTCGGCGCCCCCGAGTGTGGCGATGTGATGAAGTTGCAGGTGAAAGTGAACCCCGAAACAGGAATCATCGAGGATGCCAAGTTCAAGACCTTTGGCTGCGGCTCAGCGATCGCCTCCTCCTCGCTGGCCACTGAGATGCTCAAGGGCATGACGGTGGATGAGGCCATGGACATCAAGAACATGCGGATCGTGGAGGAACTCTCCCTGCCACCGATCAAGATCCACTGCTCAGTGCTCGCCGAGGATGCCATCAAGAGCGCGCTTGCTGATTACAAAAAGAAACGAGCCACCCAAGAGGTGGCGGAACCAGCTGGAGTAACGGCATAAAGCCGTATAAAGACATACGAAACCAGGGCGGAAAAACGATGAGCATACATATCAGTGAAATGGCTGCCACCGAAGTCAAACGTTTGATCCAGCAGGAGAAACTCGATGGCTATGTCCTGCGCGTGGGAGTTCAGGGAGGTGGTTGTGCGGGTCTCTCCTATACCCTGGGCTTTGACAAGAATGTGGATGACACCGATTCTGTCTTCGAGGAGCATGGCATCAAGATTGTCTGCGACAACAAGAGCGGGTTGTATCTGATGGGCGCTACTCTCGATTATGTCAAAGACTTAATGGGCGGCGGATTCAAGTTCATCAACCCGAACTCCAAGTCCACCTGCGGCTGCGGCAGCTCCTTCGCCTGACATCGGGGGACGAAGGACCGGCGCCCTGATGGGAACCGGCATTGGAAGGTCAAACTCCCCTCGACCCACTCCCCTTTGAGTGGGGCCGGGGGGTTTGTTTTATTGGGGAAAGCGAGCCTCTCCTGTGAATGTTCCGCTACTCAGGCCGGGAGAAGACAGGGAACACCCTGGATTTCCATTTTCATCCAGACTGTACCAGCGGGATCAATCTTGTTCGTTCCTCCCAGATTGGGCTATCATTAGGTTTACACGGAATCTTGGGGAGCACCGGCATGGGGAGGTGGCCAGAGAGATTGTGGTACCGTGAGTGAGCTCATTGGGGAGAGAAAAATGTATAAGGAACGCATTCGCATCGGGATACTGATGGGCGGTCCCTCAACTGAACGGGATGTGTCTTTGGCTTCGGGCTGTCATGTGGTTGAAATCCTGGACCGGAGCCGTTATGAGATTCATCCCATCGAGATTGGCGAGGACCGGAAGTGGTACCTCCACCATATCGATTCGCCCCTGCTCGCGCCGGGACGGACCATCGGGAGAGAGGTGGCTCTTGACCGGGGATACACTCCGCCCTCAACCACTTACTCGGAGCTGGTCACCGCCCGCGTGTTAAAGGGGCGGGTGGATGTGCTATTCCCGGTCCTGCATGGCGCTGGGGGAGAGGATGGGACCATCCAGGGGTATCTCGAAATGATGGATATCCCCTATGTTGGCTGCGGTGTCCTGGCCAGCGCGCTTACCATGGACAAAGCCCGCTGCAAGGTTTTTCTGCGGGCCATGGGCTTACCCACCCCCGATTGGACTTTCTTCTCACGCTCTGACTGGGAGACCCGTGGCGAAGATCTGTGCGATTACCTGCTCGAATCCTTCCCCAATGGGATGGTAGTGAAACCTAATTGCCAAGGTTCCAGTGTGGGGATGTCCCTGTTCGATCCGGGAGAAGATCCCAATCCCGCAATTCAACAGGCGCTCCAATTGGGATTTGAGGTCCTGGTGGAGAACCGCATCACCGGGCGTGAATTCACTTGCGGAGTGGTCGGCAAGGAGACCGCCGAGGCTTTGCCAGTGACCGAGATCAAGACCCGGACCGGCTTCTTCGATTATGAGTCCAAGTACCAGCCTGGTGGCGCCGAGGAAATTACCCCCGCCGAGATCGACGAGGAACTCGCGCGTGAAATCCAAACCCTGGCTCTCCGCGCACATCGTGCCTGTGGTTGCGCGGGGATCACGCGCACTGACTTCTTGCTGGATGATGGCAAGCCGGTCATCCTGGAGATCAACACGATCCCCGGCATGACACGCATGAGCCTGATACCCAGGGCCTGCGAAGCAGCGGGTCTCGACTTCGAGGCCATCCTGGACCGGGTCATCGGCGAGGCGCTCTTCAAGGAGCAAGTGTTGACTGTGGCGCAGTAGGGGATCAGAGAAGAATTACGCGCCAGCGGTCCAACCCTCCCCCTTGACAGGAGAGGGAATCATTCTATTAAGCCAGCAGCTTCCGCAGAACATATTGCAGGATTCCCCCATGCCGGTAGTACTGGATCTCCTGCGGGGTATCGATGCGTACAATCGCTTTGAACTCACGTGTGGCGCCATCCTCACGGCGTGCACGGAAAGTGACCGTGCGTCCATTCCTAAAGCCGCTCTCGAGCCCTGAAGCGAGTCCCTCGATATCAAACACCTCATGTCCATCCAGCCCCAGCGTGGCAGCGCTTTGGCCTGGCTCGAACTGCAAGGGGACAATCCCCATGCCCACCAGGTTACTGCGGTGGATGCGTTCGAAGCTTTCGGCGATGGCGGCGCGCACTCCCAGCAGACGCGGGCCTTTAGCAGCCCAGTCACGTGAGGAACCACAGCCATATTCCTTCCCGGCGATGACCACCAGGGGCACCCCCTCCGTCTGGTACTTCATGGCGGCATCATAGATGCTCATCTGTTCTCCCTCAGGAAGGTGCAGGGTGAAACCACCCTCGACTCCGGGGACCATCGCATTCCTCAGACGGACATTGGCGAAGGTGCCACGCATCAACACCTCATGGTTACCACGGCGCGAACCAAGAGAGTTGAAGTCAGCGGGAGCCACCCCCAGGCTCTGGAGGTATTTCCCCGCTGGGCTATCTGGTTTGATCGAACCAGCGGGCGAGATGTGATCGGTGGTGATGCTGTCACCAAGCACCGCCAGAGCACGTGCCCCGTGAATATCATTGACGGGGGCTGCTTGGCGGGTGAGGTTGTCAAAGAAGGGGGGCTTCTTCACATAGGTGGAGGAGGCATCCCAGGCAAAGGTATCGCCCTCGGGGACAGCCAGGACACGCCAACGCTCATCGCCCTGGAAGACATCGGAATAGGTCTTCTCGAACATGGTGGAATGCACCGAGGTCTGGACCGCCTCCACGATTTCCTGGTGGCTGGGCCAGATATCCCTGAGATACACCGGCTTTCCATCCGGGTCTTGCCCAATGGGTTCAGAGCCAAGATCGATATCAACCCTGCCCGCCAGGGCATAAGCCACCACTAGTGGTGGAGAGGCCAGATAGTTGGCCCGCACCTGGGCATGGACACGCCCCTCGAAGTTACGGTTGCCCGAAAGCACTGCCGCCACCAGCAGCTCTCCCGCCTCGATACCTTGGGAGACCGCCTCTGGCAAGGGGCCGCTATTGCCGATACAGGTGGCGCAACCATAGCCCACCACGTGAAAGCCCAGAGCCTCGAGTGGTTCCAAAAGTCCCGCTTCGCGCAGGTATTCGGTCACCACTAGCGAACCGGGAGCAAGACTAGTTTTAACCCAAGGCTGACGATTCAGTCCCCGCGCGAGCGCCTTCTTGGCCAATAGGCCCGCCGCCAGCATTACCGATGGGTTCGAGGTGTTGGTGCAGCTGGTAATCGATGCTATGACCACCGCGCCATCCCGCAACACAGTTTCCTTCCCCTCGGTCACAATGGTCTGCTCATGCGCCGTAGATTGGCCACGGGCGGTGTTGAGTTGGGTGTCGAAGGAACCTCGTACCTCTTTGAGTGTGACACGGTCTTGGGGACGGCGTGGACCAGCCAGGCTCGGTTCGATGGTTCCCAGGTCAAGTTCCACAACCTCGGAATAGTCAGCTATGGGAGTCTCGCTGGTTTGGAACAGGCCTTGTTCTTTCAGGTAAGTATCGGCCAGACGGACCTGATCCCTGGAACGCCCACTGAAGCGCAAGAAATCAATGGCTACCTCATCCACCGGAAAGATGCCACAGGTTGCGCCATACTCAGGCCCCATATTGGCAATGGTGGCACGGTCAGCGAGTGGCAATCCGGCCAGACCCGGTCCGAAAAACTCCACAAACTTACCCACCACCCCATGCTTACGGAGAACTTGTGTGACCCGTAAGACTAAATCCGTGGCGGTAGCGCCTTCGGGCAAATGCCCGGTCAAACGGACACCCACCACCTGGGGAATAAGCATCGACAGCGGTTGGCCCAGCATCGCGGCCTCGGCTTCGATCCCGCCCACACCCCAACCGAGTACTCCCAAACCATTAATCATGGTGGTGTGCGAATCGGTCCCCACCAGCGTGTCCGGGTAGGCCCAAGGGGTCTCACCGAGGCTGATCATGACCACGCGCGCGAGGTATTCAAGGTTGATCTGATGAACAATCCCGGTATCGGGGGGCACCACCCGGAAATTCTGGAAGGCATTCTGTCCCCAACGTAGGAAGGCGTAGCGTTCACGGTTCCGTGAGAATTCCAGGGTAGCATTCAGGTCGAGGGCGTCCTGGGTACCGAAGGCATCCACCTGGACCGAGTGATCGATGACCAGTTCAGCGGGGAGCAGTGGATTAATACGCTTCGGATCCCCACCCAACGCCACCATGGCATCACGCATGGCCGCCAGATCCACCACCGCCGGGACACCCGTGAAATCCTGGAGAAGCACCCGCGCTGGCATGAAGGCGATCTCACGGGAGGGGACCGCCTTGGGATCCCACTTCGCCAGGGCCTCGATGTCCGTAGCGGTCACGGTCAGATTGTCCTCGCAACGCAGCAGGTTCTCCAGAAGAATCCGCAAAGAGAACGGTAACCGTGCGAGGTTGAAACCGTGTTTCTCCAGGGCGCTCAAACGCGCGATGGTATAGGAGTTCCCCCCCACGGACAGGATTTCATGTGATCCGAACGTATTCATATGAGTCAACCTCCCAGGCGGTATGCCTTAAGCATAATATTGGATGTTGATGTGGCTCCACCCCCCACCCCCACCCTCCCCCACAAGGGGGGAGGGAGCAAAACACGCTAAAGCGTGAACTCCGAACAACTCCTTCCCCCTTGTGGGTGGGGGTGGGGGGGTGGAGAATACGCAACAACACTATGAGTAATACGCCAGGTGCTGGAGATCACTCCTCCCCAACCAGGCCGAGATTATCGTACACACAGGAGTCTTGCATCCCCAATTCAGTTGGACCACCCGTTTGTTGGAAATCGACCAGATCCTCTGGGATTTCCTCCAGGAAACGGGATTCAGTCGTGGACTTGGTGCGTCCACGCACTGTACGCAAGGCGGCGGTGGTGATGATGAGGTGCTTGCGCGCGCGGGTCATGCCGACATAGAACAGGCGGCGTTCCTCATGGACATCGGTATCGAGGGTCATTGAACGGGCATGGGGGAGGAGACCCTCCTCCAGTCCCACCAGGAAAACCACCGGGAACTCCAGCCCCTTGGCGCTGTGGAGAGTCATCAAACGAACCGTGTCCTCCTCAAAGCGTTTCTCCTTGGAATTGGCACGGAAATCCGAGGCCAGGCTTGCGCTTTGGAGGAACTCGACCAAGCGATTTACTCCCTTTCCTTTGTTCTGGCCCTGAAGTTCACTCCCAGGGCCAGATGCCGTTGTCTGTTCAAAAGCAGCGGCGGCGTTGGCCAGTTCGAGGGTAATTTCCTTGCGGACTTCGAAGGCAGCGGGCGTGGGGGAGGTTTTTTCCACCTCTTCGAGGTAACGGCTGTGTTCGATCAAGTGTAGGATTCCCCGCGCAAGACCCTCCTCGCGCATAGCCGTACGGGTCCGGTCCAAGAGAGTGAGGAACTCCTTGGCTCCAGCATGAGCCGAGTCGGGGAGGTTCAAGTGGGAGGCATTACGGACGGCATCATACAGGGGCCGGCCCGAGGTCAGGGCGGCTTCGTTGAGGCGTTGGAGTGCCGTATCGCCAATCCCACGTTTGGGGACATTGATGATCCGCCGCAGGCTGATGTCATCCTTGGGGTTGGCGAGTACACGCAGATAAGAAGCGACATCTTTGACCTCCTTTCGGTCAAAGAACTCCATCCCACCGATGACCACATATGGAACCTGGTTCTTCCGGAAACAGATCTCATAGGGGCGCGACTGGATGTTGGAGCGGTAAAGGACTCCAAAATCTGACCAGGAGAGGCCATGACGGACCCGCATTTCCTTGATCCGCAGGGCCACATAGGAGGCCTCATCGTTCTCATCCTCGGAGGATACCAGATCGATCTGGCGCCCTGGGCCTTCCTGAGACCAGAGAGCCTTGGGACGGCGGTTGAGGTTACGGGCGATAACAGCATTGGCGGCCTTGAGGATGGTTTCAGTCGAACGGTAATTCCGGTCGAGAGTAATGATCCGCGCATCCGGGAAGTGATGCTCGAAATCGAGGATGTTGGAGACCTCCGCGCCACGGAAGCTATAGATGCTCTGGTCATCATCGCCCACCACGCACAGATTACGGTGTTCCTCGCAGATCTTGCGGGCGATCATGAACTGGAGGGTATTGGTATCTTGATACTCATCGATCAGGACATGCCGGAAGTGATCCCGGACTTTATTCAGAACCTCCGGATGCTCACACAGGAGGCGTTGGGCTAGAAGCAACAGGTCATCGAAATCGACGGCATCCCGGGCCTGGAGGGCTTGTTGATAAGCATTCCACAGTGCCGGAACCCGTTCATCATATTTGTCATGCTGAAAGGGCTCGTAGGTTTCTGGTGAAAGCCCACGGTTCTTGGAACGTCCGATACGATAGGCGAAATAACCGATATCGAAAGTTTCCTTGCCCGTTGAGAATTCCGCGAAACAGCGGCCAAGCAGAGTACGCTGATCGGAAGCGTCATAGATGGTGAACCTCTTGGAATACCCGAGCCGTTCGATCTCATGCCGGAGGAGCCGTGCACAGAAGGAATGGAAGGTAGAGACCTCCAGAACCTTGGCAGCCTCCTCGCCCACCTGGACGGCAACCCGCTCCCGCATCTCCTTGGCGGCACGGTTGGTGAAGGTCACCGCAAGGATCTGATCCGGTTTCGCATCCCGGGTATAGAGCAGGTGTGCAACACGCGTGGTGATTACACGCGTCTTACCAGAACCAGCCCCCGCGAGAATGAGCAGGGGCGAGCCGCGGTGCTTGACCGCTTCGCATTGTTGGGGATTGAGCCGGGATAAGTCCATCGATCTAGGGGAGGATGTTTATACCCTCAATGGAGAGGGGATTCAACTACTGACTCAGATACGTCCAAACCCATGGGGAACGAGAAGTGATTCTCGTTCCCTTCGACGACTGCCCCGGACCCGACAGAGCGGGTCCCTCCATGGAGAGACGCATTCTATTGTGTCTCCTTGGGAGAAACGTCCTAACCCCAGGCGCAGGAACGAGTCGGTCATGACCGTTCCGGTCGCAACGAGCGGTGAAAATAGGCAGATGGAGGAGCCATTTTCGTAGGAGAAAGGATTCTCGTTCCAGCGATCCGTTCCAGTGTAGTTCTCGCCTCCATTCACAACCGGATTACGGTGAATGAATGGGCGGGGAAGGTGTAGGTAGTGCTCCCATCTTCCAAACCGTGTTCCCATTCAGTCGTCACCGGTTTGATGGTTTCAGGAGTGTCCGCGGTATTGCGGGCGGTAAGAGGACCTTCGAGGGTCACCACCGTGGCCGTGGACTTGGCCGGGATGAAGCCGGTGATGATCAATGGCAAGGAGAGGGCCTTCTCTCCGGTGTTAACCACCTGCAACACCAGAGTTTTGCCATCTTCGCTCTTCGTCACACTCACATCCAGATCACCCCCTGGCCCTTCGCTTTTCACCACGAACGGCTGGTAATTCCGCGAAATCATCTGGGTCACATAACCCGGCGGCTGCAGCCAGACCTGAGAGGGATTTAAAAACAACAATCCCTGATCCCAGTCGTTATCATTTTGACCATCGGGTTGAAGGCAATTCGCCGAGCAGGTGACCGGCAAGCGGCCGTCACGCTGAATGGCATTGATCGCGAGCGCATTTGCAAGGGCGCGGCGCTGGGAATGATTGCCGGAGTTCAACTCGAAAACGACAATCTTGAAATTGGCCCCATCGGCAATCTTTTCCAATGCATCAATATAGGAAAACATGCCCTCCAAGGTGTCGTCTGGTCTTGGACCATCGGTCCCGACATGCAAATCAAACCAAACTTCGCGGTTATGCTGTTTGGCCAGATGCAAAATCTTCTGATGCGGAGCGAGTGTCGTAAGGCCGAAACCGTGACCAGTGATGTTAAATGGATCCGTGATAGTTTTATGGTTACACAAATCTGCTACGGTCACGATAATGGAAGTATCCTTTGCCCACACCGCCTCCGCCATTGGCTTGAATTTCTGGAAATAGATATCGTTAACATGCTCTTCATTGCCGAACTCAATATACTTGAGCTGATATGGCTTAGGATGACCATCCAAAGCACGCTTTGCGCCCCATTGTGTGTCAACCGGTCCATTGACATACTCAACAAAATCCGCCATATCCTCGGGGGTCTCATCAATATTTAGAGCGGGAATACCAAGGAATCCAGCCGCCTCGCAGAAGTTCAGGAAATCAATAATCCCCCATCCGTCTGAGGAATATGGATACCAAAATCCCTGATATGGTGGGCGTAGGGCACGTGGCCCGGTCATTTTCTTCCAACGGTATTCTGCGGTGTTGACCATGCAGCCACCCATACGCAAGACCGTGATACCCTGATTGATTAATCCCTCCGCCACATCCTTGCGAACCGGTAAACCCTTAAAGCGCCCCCAATCACCCGGTTGTAAAAACGCATAACCCACTGTCACCGAACCGGGCTGCTTCAGCTGGATGGTAAAGCGTCCCTCCTTATCCGCAACAGTGGGGGTAAGTTCAAAATCGAGACGCTGCCAGCCGCTCGCATTTACCTTCAGCGATTTTTCAGAATAGACCGCAGAACCATCCTTGCTCTCCAACGTCACGCGGAATTCTGTCTCCTTTTCGGATCGGACATAAAGATAGCCTTCATATGGCTTGTCTTTGACAAAGTTCATCCCCCAGCGATTGAGACTCCGATTCTCAATCCCTATGACACCCGAGCCACTCGTGAAAGTAATTTGCTGACTTTGACCACCCAAAAAGACATCTTGTGACACAAGCGAAAGACTGCCTTTAACATCGCCTTGCCGAATTGGCCGCCACATGCCGCTTACGCTGTCAGCGGGATTGTTGCCTGATTCATAGTCGAATGGGATTTGTTTCCGCTCCCCGGCCACATTGATAGAGAGGTTCCGAAAACAAGCTTTGTGCCGCCAGATGCGCACACCGGCCGCACCGGAGTCCAACGGATGATCCGTGTCTTCATACTGCATCATGCTCTGGCCGTTTACGACCACTTCCAACGAAGTTGCGCCAAGGCGGACGCACAGATTGTTCCACTCGTCCACCGGCACGGTGCACGGCACGCGGCGGATGGGTTCCCAATTCTGACGATGGCGTCCCAAAACAAGAGCACCCGGCCTCTCAAGGGACACTTCGTAACCAGTGAATTTGTCAGCGCCAATAGCGGCATCTTTGACTTTGAGAATCAGACCGGCATTACCGCTGTCCGGTTCCGTCAGTTTCACATCTACACTGACTTCACCCTCCGCCAACACTCCCCCGCCCCAGATGATCTTCGCGCCATCACTGCCCACCCCCTGAATTCCACCATCCTCCGTGGGCGTCCAACAGCCTCCATATGCGGAAAATCCCTTCAACGGCAACTGCGCTGCGGGCTCCGCAAAGCTTTCGCCGAAAATCATCTGGCTATCAATGCCGCCATATATCTCGTGATTCACATCCTCGATGCATGCACCAGTCAAATAGGGAGTAAGCCGGTGTAGCACCTGATCGGCGTGAATAGCAATCGAATTCTGTTGGGCGGATGAGACTCCGTTGGATACACAAATGGCCGAGATGGTGGCCAGAAACAGCAGGTGGTTATTGGTTTGCGTCATCAAATATAGTTGTCCTTTCTGTTTCATTAAAATGAAAAACCCTGAATGAACTTTGGGGGCAAGGCAAAGGGCAGTAAACAAACTCTTTGGGAGGCAATCCGCCAGGCAAGTGTATTAATCACGCCATCTGATGCCAAGGGTTGGTTTAGCTCCTGTGGTTATGGTCACATGTACTGTTTAACTGCTTCAGTTAAACACTTCATCACCAGGCTTGGCGGCATAGGGTTGTGCTCGAATTTCCTCCCGGGTCCGCTCCAGGGCATGTAGGATGTATCCGGGGAGGAGGATGGGCCAGGGACCGGGATCGGAAAGCCCCATTCTTTTTTTGTCCTGTTTATCAATATCCGGGTAGACCACTCTGAGTGTATCCAACATCACGGGTGGCAGATCGGAATCCTCGGTTTTTACCAGATCCACTCTTGCATACCGGTAGGCTTCCACCACTAAACCCGCACAGCTGAACCGGCGGAAGAGTAATAGGCCATCGATCTTATCCTTCACTTCAGTCTTGTGCGGATGGGCAATGTACTGATCAGTGGCGGACTTTTTCTGTAGGCAAGACTTATACTCTTTGGCAACATTAAAAAGGAATATTTCGATCTTCAAGACCTCTTCCTGTGATAATGAAGCAGAACCCATTGTGTGTGCTCTCATTTCACCGAGCGTTCTGAATGGAGGCGCCATGTGGGTTACAGATATTACGGAACCATACATGATGTCCTGATAATTCATGTTGGACATCGAGAGATGCCCCACGAACCCCATTGGACCTGTTGGTGCGTCGGTTCCGATCACATCAAACTTGCTCACTATGTCAGGAATCGGTCCGAGCCGGAGAGCGGGCATAATGAATTAGTGGACCCGTGAAGAGACAATCTTGTCAAGGATATCCTCAATGAACGAGAGGCATTCGTGATTATAATCTTGATTTAAACAGCCCTCCCATTCCTCAGCCAAGGAAAGGATCTGACTTTCAAGTATGTCATTGAACCAGGAGATCGAGAGGACATGTACACCCAAGATCAGTTCTCTCACACCAGGAGCGCGCATGGCCACCAGTCCATGTAGTGCATTCAATGTGATGGAGGCAAACTCCACCCGTGGAAGTACACGGGGATTAGCATAAGATTTCACGAGACTTAAGAGCAATTCCGCCAAGGCCGGTTCAGGATTCTCTACTATGGGTGGGTGTACCGTGAATTTACGCGCGATCATCTTCACGATTTCATTTTCGACTTCTAAGGGCAACCCAATGGCTTGTTCTGCTTCGAGCAGTTCCACCAAAGTTCCGATCTTTTGGACGGGAATAACGGCCACATACTCCCGGATGGCAGATCCTACGGCGATACTGTCAACCTCGTCACCGCTGTTCCGATATTGTTTGATGAACTCAAAAAGGAGAGGAGCCAGCGCCACTCTTTGTTCAAAATCGAAATCCAATCCCTCGGCTTCAATGATCAGTTGACGTCTATCGGAATGAGATACGTTTGTGTTTTGGAGTTGCTCGAAAACAAATTTTGGGGTAGGAGGATTTTGCTCCCAATCTATGGCATCTTCCTTCTCGACGGGCAGAGAGGGTGAGGAATCTTCTTTTGTGGATTCCTCGATGAAAGGCGACCTTGCGCTTTCCCAGGAGGGTGACATGGAATCCAAGATCTGGCTTACCGTCTCTCGAAAAGGATTTTCTGCGTATATGGAAAACAGAAGGATTGCTTTCGAACTCCTCCTGGGTTCATCCATCATCCTCCGCTCATTCCTCTTAGTGAGAGCTCCCAGCTGTTCCAGAAACTCCTCCGGAATCCCTTGCACACCATAACCCAAACCGCTTGTTCCACGTGTAACTGGGGGTGCAATCATACTGTTGCCAGAACTATTGGCTATCCGCCCCCAAGAGGTCAGATCTTCTTTTAACCGCCGATTCGCCAAAGCCTTGACCGACTCTCCTGTTGAGGGCATCGATTGAACATCCATTATAGCCGTGCCACTACTCATTATCATTCTCCCGGTCTGAAGACCATGTCCGGCTCAATTCGGGAATTCCTCCTGGTAACCATTTCTCGGTCTGCTGCTTCATGGTGCGAAGTTTTTTGAGTGCATTCTGTGCTTTTTCCGCGAGCTCCTGCACCTGTTGCTGGGTGAGTTCGACCTCAGTAGCGACAGGAAGGCCATCAGCCCCTTCCGCCACTATTCTCAGCCGGGTATATGGAATCACTCCTTCGATGTTTTCTCGGCTTTCATCGAAGATTGGCCGAAGGTCACAAATGAGCTGGACATCTTCAAGAGCTTGGCCAGTGGCCTTTTCGAGGTGCTCGGCCTTCCGGAATCTCTCCAGAGCGCCATAGGGTCTGACAATACGCTTCAGAGTCTTCTTGATGTTTTGGTAGATTTCCTCCGAGACCTTTCCTTGGTTCTCGGTCCTCCATTCGTCGACATGTTCAATGAACTCGTCGAGGGTGTCAGGTTTGATGTTGACAAGTACACGAAAGACAGCACGAGCTTGCTTCGAGTCAAGGATTTCTTTGGTAATAAGAGAGGATATTCTTGATGGGTCCAGGAACCCTTTCACCTTCTCAAGGGACTCGCATAGTCTCTCAAGTTGGTTCTCTACAATGTTCCCTACGATACAAAGATCGTCGATAACTGGGTCTCCAATTGGCTGACTTCCGAAAGGGGGGAATCCGCGTATATATAGGACAGGTTCACTCATGGGATCTTGACCACCAGCATCTCATCGGTACATAAAGATGTGCATTGGAAAAGGAAAGTTTCTCTTTTTAGAGTAGGAAAGAAAGGCAAAGAAAGCAAGCTCAACAAGCTTCTGTTGGAGATGTGAGCAGCCCCTATTTCCCCCTTCCCTTCGTCAGTTCCCGGATGTGCTCCTCCACCAAGGCCTTGGGACACCGCCGCAAGAAGGTCCGCAGACAGAGGTACAGCACGATGATGTCATCCAGATAGCCCAGGTAGACCAAGGGGAAATCCTTGAGCAAGTCCAACGGCATCACCAAGTAAAAGACCCCAAAGTAGGGTAGCAGTTTGAGGTAAGCGGGGACTCGCCGGTCATTGAGCAACCTGAAGATCAACCGGACCAGGGTGGGCAGGTGATAGAGGAAGCGTGCCAGTTGGACTGGGGAGGCCAAGATGAGCGGAAAACGCATCATACTACTCCGCAAAGGTTCTCATTGGGTGATGTTGAGATACCCGAAGCTTTGAGGAGGAGCGGTAAAACCGCCATCCTTCAATACCTCGAGGGTTCCCGATTCGCGGTCACCCTGCAATGTCGCTTCGGTCTGGATACGCACCTTCTCACCCACAGCGCCCACAATCTTCACAGGGATGGATTGACCGGTGGTATTGACCCAGAAGAGGGTGCTGCCCACCACAGCGCCCTTGATCTGGCGGGGGTGGGTAGACTCCACACGCCTGACCCTCTCGCCAGCCTCGGTCTCGCGCGTGAAATTAGCCCAGGCATGGTAGACCGGACGGACCTGCCAGTTGTCGTCCTTATAGTTCCACAATCCATAGTTCATGAAGCCACCACCTGGATACACCATCTCATGCAGGCACCACATGGAATACCCGGCCACACCCAGGTTCAAGCCATCGATCACGAACTCGGTGGACCAAACAGCATAGGGATAGGTTTCCATGATGGGATTCACAAGGGTTCCCGAACGGTCGTCATGGAATCCAAACTCTCCCACGATAAAGGATTTCCGGGGAGTCTTCGCGGCCAGGGGCTCCAACCGGCTCTGGAAGAAATAAGAGGCAAGGAGGCGGTCAGCGAAGGCGAAATAACGGTGCGAGGAGAAGAGGTCGGCCGTCTTAAAATAACCCTCATCCTCTACAGACTGACGGAACCAGTTGGTATCTTGGGCATCATCACTACCGACGATACGGATCTGGAGACCTCTTCGGATGAACTCTTGTTTCACGAGTTGATGGATCTTGGAGAAGGCCTCAAAGGAGTATCCAAAGGCGGTGAAGGCGCCATTGGGCTCATTGCTCAAAGTCCAGTCACCGATGCAGGTGTAGCCCTTCTTACGGATAAGGTACTCATAGAGTTCGCCAATGGCATGAGCATATTTCTCCGGCTGGCCATATGGATCTTTCATCCCCCATTCAGCTCCGGCGAGATTCACACGCGCGCCGATGCGTTGGTACAGATCAAGCGAACGATAGTGGCTGAGCATGTTGGGTGAGTCGAAGGTGAAGGTTTCCCAGTCGCCAGAGGGGCACCAGTCGGGATGCCAAATGAACATGCGCACCCAATCCGGGTCCATCCACTCAATACGTCCTTCACGGATCTTGTAGTCTTCTTCAGTGACCCCACGGGCAGCATTTTCGGGGCTATAGAACCAACCATCATCTTCGGCCCCAAAGCCATTGATCGATTCGCAGGGAGATTCATTGGTGACCGTGAGTGTAGCCGGACCCTCGATTGGTTTAAGCGGGCCCAGAGAGTGTTTCTCAAGCACGGCCTCATCGAAAAAGGCTTCGCCACGGCCATTGAGGAGGAGGGTCATCCGTCCTTTGACCGTCCCAGGAGGAGCGATGGCCTCCTGGCTGATCGTGGTCCAGGTGTTGTCCTCAAAAAGCCGTGAGGACTGGGAAAAGACCAGGCGTTCTCCCGCTTGGTTGCAAAACTCGATGCTCATGTAGGCTCCGACCCCTTCCCGGGTTCCCTTCCCTTTGGCGAGAGCCTTGGCGGACAGGACATCACCCTCTTGGGCAGGAACCTCTTGATACAAGAGCGGGAAACCAATTTCATCGGTAGAGCCAACTGTAATCCGGGCTGCAGTTCTTCCATCCTCATGAACCGCCTCCATTCGGATGGTGTTGGTACTCTTAAGCCATCCTTCGAGGCCCTGTTCGAAAGAGGGATTAACAAGCAGATTGGGAGAGGCTGCAATGATAATGGAAAGTGCCAAGTATGTGATCACAATCAAGACCTCGAACTAGGGATTTGAATTTTAACTGTAACTACTGGAGCTTCGAGATAAGATAGAGTATTGCACTCAAGATGATGCTGAGAAAGAGGCAAGTGGTGATGGGGAAGTAAATCTTAAGCCCAGGTCGTTCCACATAGATATCACCGGGCATACGTCCAAGGAATGAAAACGGACCACTAAAAACAAGTAGGCCTCCCACTATGACTAGCAGGAGGCCTGTTATTATCAATCCCTTGCCTAGTGTAATCTGTAACATCAAGCCGCTGAGTAGCGCCGTCCTTCGTTCCGGACCACCCGTCCAGCCTTGACTAATGCGCTTAAAGCAATGGCTACGCTCGTACCCAAGGAAACCTTGCTGCCCTCATACCAACCCTTATTGAGAATGGCATCGCGGATATCTTTCGGACGGGAGGGTTCTGCCTTCTCACGAAGAATATCAATCACTAGATCCTCGATGGGGCGTCCGGACACATTTCCCTTACCACGGGATCCGCGTACTTCCTTGCCACCTTGTATATCAGCGATCTTGCTGCGTATCTCCTCGAGCTCGGCGGCAAGCTTGGCTTCACGTTTTTGGAGACGATTCAGCTCACGTTGGTTACGAACGATACTCTTCTCGGAGGAAATTCGTGCTTGTTCCTTAATAATCTCCTGGATATCATCCTTGCTGAGACCTATTAGAAGTTTCGCAAGTTTCTGTTTCTTGTTATCTTCAATTGTCATGTCTTTAATCCCCCTATAGTAATTGAGATAATATATTACCAGTCTGACTGTCTGTAAAGACTAGACCCGTACAGATTTGTGTGATCCACCCCTCTTCCACAAGTCTCCAAGGACACTAAAATAGCGGCAGTCATGGAATGGCAGGCAGTCAGCCTAGCCAGTTTCCAATAAGAGAGGATCCCCATGTCATTTACTTGTAAACGTTGTGGCGCGACCGAAGGACAATTCGAGAAAACCCCCTATGCTGGGCCCATCGGGGCCCTGATTGTTGAGAATACCTGTGAGAAATGTTGGAAGGATTGGATGGATGCCTCGCTCATTATGTTGAACGAGTACCGTATGAACCTACTCGATCCCAGACACGCGGAATTATATGACAAACAAATGCTCGCGTTCCTGGGTCTCTCTGAAGATTCCGATTCACCAAGTCTCAACCTGAAGGCACCGGATCCGCAGAAATAGTGACTGACTCCCGGTCATAAGGGAGTAGTTCTTTATAGACTGTTGAAAAAGAACATGGTTGTGGAGCCGGCTTCACGTGGCAACCACAACCTCAACTTTTTCAATGGGCTACAGGAACTCTCTCAGAAGAGCCAGGGGAACTTTTTAGGAGCGGGGTAGGTGGCGACAGCATTGGCGCCAGCATAACGCACAATCACTGTCCGGTCGGAGCCATCTTTCGCATCTTCGGTGGCACGGTAGGTGAGACTGACATAGCCCTCATCGCCACGGCCCAGCTCCCGTGCAATCTCGGTGTAAAGGTCATCGATATCAACACCTTTGGGAGAGTACAAGAACTCGCCACCGGTATCATTCGCCATCCGTTCGAGCCCATCCCGGTCAATTTCCGCGCCAATCCCAATAATATAGATGGGAACACGGAGCTTTTGCGCGGCGGAAACCGCCTGTTGCAGCGAGGCATGAGAAAGCTGGCTCCCTGTCCCATCATCATCTTTCCCATCCGTCAACAGTATGATGGCCTTGTGCCCACCACAGCCACGTAAATTCTCTACACCCATATAGACTGAGTCATAGAGAGCGGTAAAGCCACGCGGGTAGAGGTTGTTGATCCCCTTGACCATCCGCTTCTTACTCTTGGTCATCGGAGCCAATTGGATGGGTTGGCTATTAAAACCAACTACCGCAGCCTGGTCATCATCACGCAAACGTCCCACAAAGCGTACCGCTGCCGCGATCACATTCCCCATGTATCTCTGCATCGAGCCACTGCTATCAACCAAGATCGCCAAGCTGATGGGATCTCCGGGATATTGCGAGGGAACCGCGGGAGCTACATCGCTGATAACCTGAGGAGCTTCATCCTCAGACACCTCGAAGCCCCTAAAATTGATCTGAAGAGAGGGCAATCCATTAGGATCGCGGACTTGGAGTAAAACCAGGATCTCGGGAAAGTCACTGCGGTCAATCCCGATAATGTTAAGCCGTTTACCATCCCAACCGGAAACGATATCCGTGTCGCGGGAGGTGGATCTGTTGCCTTTGGGACGGGCATCTTCAATCAGTGGCTCCACCGGAGTTGGCTCTGGTATCGTTGGAGATGACTCGTCAATGGAAGGAGTTGCCGCCTCCACACCCGGAAGTGGACGCGGAACCGCTACGCCATGCACTGCGGAGGGCAGGGAAAGGAAACTCAATATATCTGGAAAGAACTCCGCCCGCACGGGAGTAATGACGGCGGCGAGACAGAGGATTCCAGTAAAAAAATGCCCGGTCTTCATGGCATCCTCCAGTATCGGTTGTTCTCCCCACAATCTTCAATTAGAATATAAATTTAATCACTCAAGCTCATTAGATAGAGCCAGTTATGATCATTCAGGCATTTCATCCATACACGAAAGATGCACAGATTGTAAACAAGTTTACCAGAGATGAGAGGGAAGAGGAATTCTCGACTGGTAGTCAACAAAGGAAAGTGCTCTTGTTTGCACCTTCTACAAAGATAAACATGTTATTCTCATAGTCCTTATCATCTCGATGTGGATGGAGAAACCCTTTTGAGATTCCATTGCTGCCACCATTTTAAATCTTTCTTACTTCTGGTCATCACGAGTACGCTCCTGATGGGGCAACCATCCGCCGGGGCGGAGATCTCCTCCCCCAGTGCCGTGCCGGAGAATCAGATCAAGAGTGCTTCTACATGCCCGCCAGTCTTCCTTCCGCAGAATGTGAATGGATTGAATGGCCCCTTTACCTTCAACCTGTGGGCACTGGAGGGGTGTGCGATTCAAGAACGGATCAAGCTGACCTTGACCTATTCCTTCGCTCTGTTTGGGATCAATCCCAGTACAGGGATTGTGCCGGGCCCCAACTTCTCACTCGAGAAAACAACGGCAACGAAAGGGACAGCGGGGTATACCGATCTCTCCCTCACGCTCGATCGTGTGGGTGAGGCGGTACCAGATGAGCTGCTTGTCTCGCTCACAGCCCAAGCGGTGTACGGATTCCCTTTCGAGAAAAGCGGAACCCTGGAATGGACACAGTTCCGTGTGGATCAGGGCGAAGACATCAGCAGCCAGATCGCCCCGGTCCTGATCATGCAGTCCTCACTCCCCGCGAAACCGGTTCTGTCACTACCCGATCCGGTCACCTGCACCGGATTTCAAGCGAACTGGCTCCCCAATCAGGACAGCGAAGATGTGCTGACATACACAGCCTCGGTGAGTGGATCAACTGGAGAGATAGCCTCGACGATTGTGCCGGCCACTCAAACCTCGGTGATGCTGGATGGCCTGTCACCTGGTATGCCCTATACTCTAGGGCTGACTGCCACAAACGCGGCTGGTGAGAGCCAATTGGCTACGCTTCAGGTCACCACTCGTTACGAACCAACCGGAAGTCAACAGAGGATTCTTCTTGAGCAAATGCCCCACGAATGGGATCCCGTTGGTCAGTCAGATGGATCGCTCCAATCCGCAGTTCCCTCTCCCGCGGACATGGACCTTGATGGGCGTGTAAACGCGGTAGATACAATCGAAATCCTACACAATCATAACCAATAGCGGGACGAAGGAGGTTTTCGAGACAACTGGGATTTTCACTCAGGTGCATTCCTCATCAAAAAACTACCTTTCAGGCCACTTTTTTGACCAGGGAAGGGATTTGGGTTGACACTTCCAAAACCTCATCCCTACGCTTAGATTACTGGGTTGTCTCGGAGGCCACGGGCTTGCGGCCTCGAAAGGATTGAATCATGCAGAAACACCTCACCACGATTATTGTCTCAGCGGTGACACTTGTCGTCTTGGCCGCCCTTCATCTGTTTATCTTCGCACCCATGCACCGCGACCATGCCCAAGCGATTGGGGGATTGACCGAGGGCGTCGTCAAACTCAAAGACGAGATCCAAGGTGTGAAGTGGAACATCCCACAGCCGGATCCCCGTGATCCCGGGTTCACTTGGGATGGTCTGCTGTCACAAGTGAAGGGAAATTACGATGGCAAGATTGCCGCTTATCAAAGCCTGGTGGAGGATATCGATGTCTCCTTGCCCGCTGATGAGCCAGAGAAATCCAAAGACCTGGTACTGGAACGTCTGGCAACACTCCAGGAACTGGAACGTCAAAATGGGCACATGCTCAAGGTGGCCGATAAGTGGGGATTAAATACATGGAGTGATTCGGGGCATAACGGAACACGTGCCTTGGATTTGACCTTGGGTGGGTATGTCTCGTATGCGGGTGAGGGACGCATCGATGGGAAACAGGGCACCATCTCCTTCGCCATCAATGTGACTCCCTGGGCCGAGGAAGCCGAGACAGAGCTACCCACCACCGTCCAGGAACTTTCCAAAAAACAATCCGAGGGACCGAAGACCCAGGTTCTGTTCCATGCCGGAACAGTGAAACCGCCCGCCGCGGATGCCGCCAAGGGCGCCCCCACGGAGTACAGCTCCGAGATCATGGTTCAACGCGAGGGTCCCTCGTTGAATTTCATCTTCAAAAAATTCGATGTGATGGATCCGGTCGCCAAATCGACTCCACTCAGCATTGGCGAATGGCTCAGCAAGAAAACTTTGGGCAACAACCCCTGGAAGGTGATCCGTTTCAGTTGGGGCCCAACAGTCAACGATATGCAGATCTTCGTAGATGGTAAATCCGCCACCGAATTCAACCTCACGGCCAAGCCATTGGCAGGCGCGGGCGGGGGCATGGGCATGCCGGGCATGATGGGAGGCATGGGCATGATGGGGATGTACGGCGCAATGGCAATGGGCGGCGGGATGGCGGGGCGTGAAGGATATGGCGGCGGGATGGCCGACCCCAACAAGGGTGTGGCTCTCGAAGCGCTGGATGCCTTCACTATCGGTTGCGACCTTCAATACAACAACTCCTGTCCAATCATGTACGACACATTCCGGATCTGGAACACCTTGGCCAAGTCCGGAGAGCCCTCTAACGATCCTTTGTTCCAAGAAGACTTTGAGTCCCCCTTTGGTTCCGATACGGAGCTCAAACGCAGCATCGAGCAGATGAACCGTTTCTTACGCGAAAGCTATGATCCCAGCAACGAAGCCCCGGTTAAGAAAACAAACAAGACCTGGTACGAATACATGAATGGCTTCTGGGGAGTCTCACCCGGGTTGAAAGATGCCATGCCCGAGTGGATCTCCACCATGAAGACCTTGGCCTTCCTGGATCATGCGGCGAAGGTTGCCACCAAGTCCGGCGATCCAGAACGATTAGCCCGGGATATTAACATTAAAATTCCTGAACACAGCCAACGCCGCCATGTGGCCACATTCCTCGATCTAGCGGTAGATCTCGCGAACCATCTCATTTCCAGCCGCGTGGATAATGTCAACCAAATCGACTTTCTCACTTGGTCGAACACGGTGAATGACGAGCCCCTGAAAGCCGCCTATAAGGAAGCCTTTGACACCCTAGAAGCCGATGTGGGGGCGGCGGGCGGCATGATGAAAGGTGGGATGGGGATGGGCATGGGTATGATGGGGATGATGGGCCCGATGGGCATGGGGGGCGCTATGGGTATGCCCGGTATGGGCATGCCTGGTATGGGTATGCCTGGCATGTATAACCCCATGATGTATAACCCCATGATGAGTGGTGGGGGCGAAGGAGGAGATGAAGACGCCAACAACCCTGAAGCTCTCAAGCAGGCTCGAGAAGAACAAGAGAATCGCTTAAAAGAGATGCAGCAGCAGATGGAAGAGCAGTACAAGAAGATGCAGGAGTACGAATCGAACCTCGAGAAGTGGCAGCGTTGGGTTAAATTCAACAAGAAAAATGAGATACCACCCGAGTTTTACACGGATTACCAAAAGAAGATGTCCACGGAAGGTAAGGATTTCTTCTTGCGTTATTCACTCCAGGCTAGCTTCGAGTGCTCCAAAGACCGCCTCGCTCCCACTCTCCATGCCATCGAGTTTGGCAAGCGTTTGGCTTTCATCAGCAAGGTCAAGCTCAACCCGGTTCCGGAAACCACGAACCAGGTCAAGGTGATTGTGAATGTAGAGTACAACTTCATGAAAGCGCAGCTACTTGAAGAGGATGTGGATGAGGAGACACCCGCCGATGGAACTCAACCACCAGCGGAAGGTGGCGAGGAAGGAGTCGAGGAGGTTCAAACCTCGGATTCCGGTAGTAAGGGCTGAGCTGTCGGCCAGGTGTGCGCAAGTAAAAAAACTAGTGACGCGGGAGTCTATTCCCGCGTCACTTTAAGCACAGCGAGATGGAATCATGCCAAGGAATTCACAGGTACTCGCCATGCTGGCCTGAAAAAAACTTTGCATGATCCGCAGATCTGTTAAACTAAGGGTAGAAGTGCCGATAAGCTAGACAAAGGAGTGTCAAGGCATCACCTTTGCAGTATCGCCTCAAGGAGGAGGTGAAGGAAAAATGGAAGTCGGAGGAATCTTCCACATCAACAATCTGGATTCTTGGCAGGGGGGGTATAGTACCGGCCCGGGGCTACAGAACCGCCGCCCTAAAAAGAAAGAACCCGAGGAAAATCCACCCACCGAAGAGACACCGGAAGGGGTCACTCAAGATGAGTCCGGCGTGGTTCATGTCGATATGAACGCCTGACCACGCAAGTCTCCCAGTGTTTGAGCAGCCAACTCCTTTCTCAACTCCCTGTTGGAAAAGGTTTGATGCTCTCTCCATGGAGAGGTCCCAACCTGGAAAAGGGCCAGAAGCGGACAAAGGCCTTGCCGATAATCCGGTTCTCCGGAACTGGCCCCCAGTACCGGCTGTCATAGCTGTTCTCTGAGTTGTCACCAAATACCAGGACATGTCCCTCGGGTACCACTGTCTCATGGTATACTTGATTACCTGGCAGATTGGCGGAGTATTGGTTCCGCCTGAAGAAAGGTGGATCCGACACGATCTTGCCATTCACCACCAAGTGATTGTTTTCAATCGCCACCCGGTCGCCCGCCACACCGACCACCCGCTTGATCCAGATCGGCTTGTCCGGGTCGTATCTGGGGATGGTCTCGGGAACATTAAAAACCACGATGTCTCCGATCTTGGGTTCGCTGAAGAGGTACGCCAGCCGGAACACGAACACCCGGTCATTGATCTTGAGGGTGTCCAGCATCGAGGGGCTGGGGATATAAAAGGCGGTAACCACGGTGCAGCGCAAGAAGATCACCAAGGCGATAGTCAGGGTGAATGACCAGGCCTGGCTATAAAAACCAATCCGGCTCATCACATGAGAGACCACCTTGTTTCCGGTGTCTGTCTTCTGGAGATGCGCGGCGAGAAATGTAAAAACGATGCCGCTTAACGTCCGTCGCTGTTTGGGCTGGGGGGTCTCATCGGAGACTGGGGATGCCATTTATTCCACTCCTTCAGATGGCGTGATGATTGAGAACGTCAACATACCACCTCTTTTAAGGTACCATGGGAGCCCCCGGCGAAGCAACGCTCCGCGGCTCACCCCCCCACACACCTATCAGATCCTACCTTACTTTCCTGGCATAAATGGGCTGACACTCTCCCCATGTAGAGGCCCCAAGCGGGAAAGAGGCCAGAAGCGGATAAAGGCCTTCCCAATAATCCGGTCCTCCGGAAGTGTTCCCCAGTAGCGGCCGTCATTACTGTCATAGGAGTTGTCACCAAAGAGGAGGACATGCCCTTGGGGGACAACAGTCTCATGGTAGTCCTGAGAGTTCCTGAGATGAGAAAAATACTGATTGCGTTGGAAAAACGGAGGATCGATCACCTTCTTGCCATTCACGATCAAATGGTTATTGACGATCGCCACCCGGTCTCCCGCCACTCCCACCACACGCTTGATCCAGACCGGGCTCTTTGGGTCGTAGCCAGGGATATCTTCGGAAGCCTTAAAGACCACGATGTCTCCGATTTGGGGCTCGTTTAGGAGGTATGCCAACCGGAAGACAAACACCCGGTCATTGATCTTCAGAGTATCCTGCATCGATTCACTGGGAATATAGAACGCGGTGACCACCGTGGTACGCAAGAAAATGACCAGAGCGATCGTTAAGGTGAATGACCAAGCCTGGCTATAGGCACCGATACGCCGCATGACATGCCCGACAAACCTGTTTCCGGTGTCTGTCTTCTGGAGATGTGCGGCGAGAAAGGAAAAAAAGATACCACTCAACGTCCGGCGCTGTCTGGGCTGGGGGGCTTCAGTAGAGACTGGCGATGCCATTTGGGTTACTCCTTTGTAGAGAGGAAATTCTGATCCATCCAGAAAAAAAGACTCCTCAATGATGGTAAAAACGGCTGGCCTCTCAGGAAGTAGCGCGGAACTTCATCCCATCCGGCTGGTAATCTCCCAGTAGAGGGACATCACCGCGAAGACTCCATAGACCACACTGGCCACCACCATCATGAGGGTACAGATAATTCCCGGACGGGCCATCTTGGGGAGAAAGCGGTAGTTCATGTAGAGCGTCAACGGGCAATAAACCGCCATGGCGTAACCTCCCATGTAGGCCGCGTTGAACAGGAAACCGAGTTCACTCACTCCGAGATATTCCATGAAGGCAGTGATCAGGCACCCCACAACCATCCAGCTAACCGCCACAATCAGATACCACTGGGAGAGCTCGCGGCGTTTTCCAAACTCGAAGTTGGTGTAGAAGATATCCGCGATGGAGCGTGAAACCCCATCCACCAGAGCGAGCTGGGTGCTGAAGAGTGTGGCCACCCCCACCACCAGAAAGAGATACCGTCCCTGCACTCCCCAGGTCTCTCCCAACAGGTTCGACATGTCCCAGATCAAGGTTCCCTGAGAGGGGACAATCCCACGCGGATGAAGCACCGCGAGCGCCCCAAACATGAATAAGAGGATGGTCAGGGAGTTAAGAAACCAGAAGAAGAGGATCTGATCCTTGATCACATAGCTCCACCAGGCCAGAAAACGCGAACGGTTCTTGTCATCCTCGGGGAAAACGAAACCGGTCGAGGGCACTGCCTCGGACCTGCCACGCAGGGGGTTGTGCAGGCTGGGAAGCAGACCGCCCATGCCGATGTGCTTATCCCGCAGGTAGAAGGTGTAGAAGAGGTTGGCGGTGCCCCCCGCACCCGCAAAGACGACCAGGATGAAGAGTTCTTTCACCGAAACCTCCGGCGCCTTGTAGCCGAAGTTCACCAACCCCCAGGCCATCTCACCCACCGCGGACCAGGTCCCCACCACAAAGCCCAGCACCACCAGGCTGACCGTGATGATGACCACCAGGATTTCGATCGTCGTTTCCACCGACTTATAAATCCGCTTGGGCCCAAAGAGCAATCCAGCCACAGCCATGAAGGTGATGATGGTCCAAAAGGTGTCATTACCAGGCCCCTGCGGTCCCACCAACAGGGCCTTGAACGCTAATCCGGAAGCTCTTCCCCACCCCGGAGCCAGCCAGCCGAGGATATTGAAGAGGATGAAGAGGAAGGCATACCCGCGCCAGACACGGCAATAGCCCGTGTATACAGTTTCCCCAGTAGCAATGGTCCAGCGTCCCACCTCGAAGTTGATAAAGAGCTGCAGAATGAGCCCCACACCCGCCGCCCACACCATTCCCGCGCCCTGCTGAGCCACCAGCCGCGGCCAGACAATGATCTCGCCCGCGCCGATTGAGAGTCCCACCAAGACCGCTCCAGGGCCTGCTAGACGCCAGAACGAGAGTTTCTTCTCCGGGAGATCCGCTGGATGTAAGTTCTCAAGTGGATGAAAAAAAGACATAGCGGGAGGAAATCATACACAGGTTTTATGGGGAGGGCACTCCATGCATCCCCGTATGTTGTTCGTGCTTTAGCATGTGGGCCTCATGTTAGAACTGCCGTGCTGGAACTCCATTCCCGTTCCCGCTTGGCGCGAGAAAGGAATCTCGCGCCTACAGTTAAAACACACTAAAGTGTGAACAACATACGGGGGCCTATTAAAACCGTGCCCGGTTGACCTTTCCCGCACTGACTTTGAGCGGCTCGGAGAGGATCGAGGCCAGACCGACTTTGGCGGTATATGAGCCCGGCTGAACCCCGAAGAAATAGAAATTCCCATTGGCATCGGTCTGAGTACGAGCGATTTGTTGTTTCCTGGCATCCAGTAAGAGCACCGGGTATCCACTCCGGTGACGTGGATCCGAGCCAGCCACGATACCCTCGGAGGGATTGCGCAGCCAGGTGGGGGTGGGGGTGGAGTCAGTGCCCTTGAAGATTCTACCCGAGATCTCACGCATCAGGGGAGCTTGCGCCCGCGCCGAGGATTCGAGCTGGTTATAACTGAACAGGGCGATTCCATCAGCTCTCATCCGGCGCGCCACCGCCGCTTGACGGCTGGTTGCATCCAGCGGATTCATCCACGCGCCCAATCCCATAATGACATGCCGCCCGGTATTCGTCGCACGCGCCAAGCTGACCCAGTCCACATAATCCTGAGCTTGGGTGGGATTGTTGGCGCGCTTGTAGTTCATCGGCACACTCATATCGATGTAGCCATTCTGGATCCAGCCGACCCAATCCTGGAGGGCATCCTGATAGGCCTTGGTCTGGGTGAAATCGCGGTTGGGTACTCCACCCCAGGCAATCGTGGCCGCACTCAGCTCGATTGTGGGACGGATGGCATGGATCTCCGCCGAAATACGTTTCACTAGGCTGGTCACCTGTTCCCTGCGCCAAGCGCTCCACTGCTCATCTTTAGGGGCGGGGACATCATTCCGTCCGGTCTCACGTTGGAAACGCTCCAAGGCCACGGGGTTGTAACCCCATTCCGGGCCGGGGTAGCGGATATAGTCGAGGTGGAGACCATCCACAGGGTAGTTCTTGACCACCTCCTTGCAGACCGCCACCAGAAAATCTTGAACTCCGGGGTGTCCGGGATCGAGAAAGCGGTTTTTCTCCTCATCGGTGCCATCTCCACTGACTGTCTTGGAGAGCCACTCGGGATGGGAATGAAGCACATGGCGTGGTGTGCCAGCTTCCTTGGGAAGGGGCTTATCTTTCCAGGCGCGTAGCGCCACCACCCAAGCATGAACCTCGAGCGGACGGACTTTGGGATTCTTCGATTTGGCAAAGTAGAGAACTGTCCCCAAGGGATCGTAGCCTGAAGAGAGATTCTGACCACGCGGAAGCAGGGCGCTGTTGTGGTAGGCATCCATGGTCTTGCACACTTCCACAAACAGCGTGTTGAAGTTGTGTTGACGCGCCCGTTCGACAGTCAGCTGTGCGGAGGGTACATCGAGGATCCCCGGATTCCAGGTGTCTACCCAGAGCGCCCGGTATTCCGCCGCAAACACTGGCATGGAAATACACATCCATACCATCCCGGTCAGGATGACTTTACTCTTCAACATGAATCTCTCCCCCTCGAGAACAGCCCCTTCAGAATACCTGTGAGGTATTCTGCTCCATCCCCATATTTCAAGCCTAGTTCAATGATAATCGGTAATCGTTCTTTCGTCCAGTCTGAAATGTGTTCCTCCAGGCGGATCCCGTCTTTGGCAGTCGTCACCACTCTCGCTCCTAGCTGATCGGCCAGATCCCGTATTCTCTGAACGTCCCTTTGGGTAAAAGAGTAATGGTCCCGGAAGGTGGCATGACCAACCTGGGTTAACCCAGTGGTGGCGATGGTCCTTTCGAAGCCCTGTGGAGAAGCGATTCCGGAGAGCAGAAAAGCGGGAGCATCAGCCGGAAGTGTTTCGACGGGGTGAACCTCTTGTTCTCCGAGAAATCTCCACCCCATCGCGCCCAGTTCCAGAGAAAAACTGGGAGACACTGTAGCCCTCATGTCTCCTTTCCAGACTGAGCGGAAGACCATTCCCACCGCCGAAGCACGTTTCAGTGCATTCACTGGCTCCCGTAGCGGACCCCAGGGCAGTAGGTGACCATTCCCGAATCCCCGCTCTCCATCCACCAGAACCACATCCACATCCCGTGCCAGCTGCAGGTGCTGGAAGCCATCATCCAGGATGAACAGGTCGATATGCCGTTCCTCTTTAAGGGCGAGTTCGCCCGCCGCCCAACGATCTCGTCCGGCATAGACAGCCCCAGCGGTCAGGGCACGCGCCAAGAGAACCGGCTCATCTCCAAATTCACGCCAGGTGGCGGTGCGAGGATCAACCTTGCGGGGTTGGATCCCCGTGGAGCCATACCCTCGGGTCAGGATACAGGGGACCTTGCCCATCTCCAGACAACACTGTGCCAGCCAACGTGTCACAGGGGTTTTACCCGTTCCCCCGACCGTGATGTTCCCCACCGAGAGGACTGGACGGGGGAGTGTCTTCATTCGAGTGCGCTTGGCAGCCTGATCCCGGCGCAGACCGAAAGCATAACCCATCGAGGCCAATGCTAGCACCGGCTCAAACAGGGCTGTCCATCCAGGCGCATCGCGGTACCAGATTCGTTCGAGAAGAGAGGGCATGGAAGTATCTTAAGGCAGAATGACCCCTACCTCACCCCCGCTGTGTCCCGTTCGGAGTTCACACTTCAGTGTGCCGGACAACCTAAAGGTTGAACTCCAAACGATTCCCCGTTCGGAGTTCAC
>CAYRBI010000002.1:58996-91420 GCA_964422415.1 uncultured bacterium
GTGTGCCGGACAACCTAAAGGTTGAACTCCAAACGATTCCCCGTTCGGAGTTCACACTTCAGTGTGCCGGACAACCTAAAGGTTGAACTCCAAACGATTCCCCGTTCGGAGTTCACGCTTCAGCGTGCCGGACAACCTAAAGGTTGAACTCCAAACGATTCCCCGTTCGGAGTTCACACTTCAGTGTGCCGGACAACCTAAAGGTTGAACTCCAAACCCAACCCCGCTCGGAGTTCACACTTCAGCGTGCCGGACAACCTAAAGGTTGAACTCCAAACACCATCCTTGTCTGGTAGTCCCGAATCAAGGATCATCGGTGGATTCTCTGAGGAGTTTTGGAATGCAACGCGATGCCAGTTTGATTCAGCCCATCACCGGTTTTCCGGAGTGGCTTCCCGCCGAGAGACTGTTGGAAATGGGATTCATCGACACGATCCGGCGGGTGTATGAGAGTTTCGGTTTCACGCCAATAGAGACCCCAGCGGTAGAGAAGACCGCCACGCTGGAGTCCAAAGGAGAAATCCACCAGCAGATCTACTCGCTGATGAGGCCGAACGTGCCCGAGGATACCGAAAAGGACACCGGGCTTTCCCTGCACCAGGATTTGACTGTGCCACTCGCCCGTTATGTGGCGCAGCACTATGGCAAGTTGGTGTTCCCCTTCCGTCGTTACCAGATCCAGAAATCCTGGCGGGGAGAACGCGCACAGCGGGGACGTTTCCGTGAGTTTTATCAGTGTGATATCGACATCATAGGGGATGGCGCGCTCGATCTCCTAGCGGATGCGGAGATGCCGTTGGTGATTTATGAGGTCTTTAAGGAGCTCGGGCTGGGTGATTTTGTGATCCGCATGAGCAACCGCAAGATCCTGCAGGGGCTCCTACACCATTTTGGTGTCGAGGGAGAACGCGCCGAGGAGACCGTCCGGGGTATCGACCGTCTTCCCAAGCTGCGAGGTGGCTGGAAGGAGTTATCCGATTGGCTGACCGATGAGCTCAATCTCGGCACTGAAGTCTTGGATTGCCTGAAGGGGCTTCTCGCCACACCAGAGGGGAGTGCTTCACCCCTGGAGAGGTTGAAGGGGCTCGATGTTACCGATGAAACCTTCCAACTGGGGGTTTCCGAATTAGAGATGGTTCAGGATCTCCTGCTGACCCTTGATCTGCCGGAGAAGGTAGTCGAGGTGGATCTCTCGATCACTCGCGGATTGGATTATTACACGGGGACTGTCTACGAGACCTTCCTGGTGGGGCAAGAAAAGACCCTGGGGTCGGTCTGTTCCGGGGGACGATATGAGGATCTGGCCTCGCACTTCATTGACCGTAAGCTGCCGGGTGTGGGGGTCTCGATTGGGTTGTCGCGTCTTTTCGCCGCGTTGCTGGACATGGGATTGTTGAAACCCACTGCTCAGACTCCCGCGCAAGTCATGGTCACCGTACCCGACCGTGAATATCTGCGTGATTCCTTCCAGATCGCGGGACTGCTCCGTAAAGCGGGACTAGCGGTGGAACTCTTTGCGCAGAATCTCAAACACGACAAGCAACTCAAAGCCGCTGTTCGCAAAGGGATTCCCTGGGCAGTGATTCCTTGGCCTGATCGTTTGAAAGAATCAGACTCAGTGGAGATCCGAAACCTGGTCAGTGGAGAGCGCCAAGTGGTTCAGAGGCCACTGATCGCCGCAAAACTGAAGGGAGAACCGGCATGAGTTTCCTACAGCGTCTTGAATCCTCAATCCAGAAAAACCGTTCGTACTTGTGTGTCGGTTTGGATCCGGATCCAGAGAAACTCCCTTCTCACCTTCCACATACGGTTGATGGGGTGGAGGAATTCCTGAACCACATCATTGAAGCGACCGAGCCCTATGCCGTGGCCTATAAACCCAACCTGGCTTTTTATGGTGCGCTGGGAGTGCAAGGATTGGAGATGCTCAAGCGGATCATCCGCTCAGCTCATGAGAAACACCCGGTCATCCTGGATGCCAAGTTCGGCGACATTGGCAATACCGCACGTCAATATGCACGGTACACCTATGAAACGTTGGGAGCCGATGCGGTCACCCTGAACCCCTATCTGGGGAGTGACTCGCTCAGTCCATTTCTAGAGCGGGAGGAGGGTTTCGCTTTCATCCTGGGGATCACCTCCAACCCCAGCGCCATGGACATACAAAAGAAGGTCCTCTCCGATGGGGACCGAATGTTTGAGAGTCTGGCGGGTCACCTGGATGAGAAATTCACCGGAGCCAATTGGGGTTGGGTGGCGGGAGCCACACAAGTCGAGGAGATGACCGCCTTACGGGCGGCCTGTCCCAACCGCTGGTTCCTGATTCCCGGAGTGGGAGAGCAAGGGGGCGCGGCCGGGGAGGCCCTGCAGGCCGCACTGTCACCGGAGGGAAAGCCGCTCGCAATCATCAATGTCTCCCGCGCTATATTGTATGCCTCACATGGTAATACCTATGCCGAAGTAGCGGCTCAAACCGCCAGCCGTCTGGTGGCGGAGATGCAGGCAGCACTTGAGCAGGGGGATTGACCCGGCGGGAGTTCCTTGGCATAGTTCCCCCTTTGGCCGCGAAAAAAGGAGCTCTGGATAAGCTCTGTCGGCCGGGCGGCTCTTCAGGGAGCAAGCCCTTGACATATCCCTGTTCCCGCCACCTTGGAGTGTTTGCGGGAGCCGCTGAGCCCAAAGGGAGAACTAAAGCAGATGGCAGTCCTACGCGAGTACGAGACTCTCTATATTGTCGCGCCCGATCAAAGCGAGGATGATCAAAAGGGAGTTATTGAAGGTCTCAATGAAATCGTCACCAAGGGCGGTGGCGAGATTATAAAGAGTGAAGTCTGGGGCAAGCGCCGTCTAGCCTACCCCATCAAGAAGCGGACGGACGGAGTGTATGTCCTTCTACGCACCAAGGGCGGATCGAACCTGAACCGGGAAATCGACACATACATTCGCCGCACCCCCGGTATCCTTCGTCACCTCACCACAGTTGTCACCAAGCAGCAGCTCAATGAAGAAGCACGTCAACGCGATTTAACGGCCAAACGGGCCGAGGAAGCGCGTATGGCCGCCGAAGCCGCCGCTAAGCGTGAAGCCGAGGCCGCTGAGGCCCGTGCAGCCGCCGAGGCCGCAGGTCTAGCCGAGGGTGCCATCGCTGAAACCGCGCCCGCAGCCGAAGATGTGACTAGCTCCACAGAGCCTGCCTCCGAAGAGGCGGCTGGATAATCACAGTCTCCGCGAGGAGGCCCTTGCCATGTTGAACACCATTGTTCTGGTAGGCCGTTTGACTGCTGATCCTGATATGCGCTACACCGCTAGCGGGATCGCACAATGTAGGTTTACCTTGGCGGTCGAGCGGAACTACAAACCCGCCTCTGGTGAACGGGAAACTGATTTCATCAACGTGATCGCCTGGCGCAAGGCTGCGGAGATTATTGGTCAATATGTAAAAAAGGGGCACATGTTTGGCGTCCGGGGTTCCTTACAGGTGAGGAAATACCAGGACAAGGAGGGGAATAACCGTACCGCAACAGAGGTCATTGTGGAGGACTTCCAGTTCCTGGAGTCTAAACGTGATGGCACAGGTTCTCCGGGACCACGGCCGCAGCAACGGGGGCCGCAACCCCCACCGGCGGGCCCGGCTTATGATTCACTGCCTCCGGAGCCTCCTCCGGATAACATAATGGATGATGATCTGCCTTTCTGAGAACGGCAGAGAGAAGGAGTATGACCATGAGTAGTGGAAGACCCCCAGCTCGTCGTGATGGGCCCCGGCCCGCGGGTGGGAAACCCCCAGCCAGACGGGAGGGAGACCGTGGTGGGTACCGTCCCGGCGGCAGTGGCGCGGGTGGCGGACGTCCCATGATGGGAAAAGAAGGGGGCGGGATGCGCAAATTTTCGCGCCGGAAATTCTGCCGTTTTTCCGCCGACAAGGTCGAGTTTATTGACTACAAGAACTACCGCTTGTTACGTGAGATGGTGACGGAGCGCGGGAAGATTAAGCCCCGTGGTCAAACCGGAACCAACGCGCGTTTCCAGCGCATGTTGTCCAAGGCTATCAAGCGTGCACGCCAGATGGCCCTGCTGTCCCCAACAAAAGTTTGAGGAAAGAGAATAACACACGATGGCACACCATAAATCCGCCATTAAGCGTCTAAAGACCAATGAAAAATCGCGCCTGCGCAATCGTGGGGTCAAGAGCCGCGTGAGAACACTGGAGAAGAAGTTCCGCGCGATGCTGTCTTCTCCCAACAAAGAGGGCGGCGAGGAAATGCTCAAAGGACTGCAAAAGGCCTATGATCAGGCCTCAGGGCATGGGGTGTTCAAATCCCAGACCGCAGCCCGCAAGGTTTCCCGTTTGACCAAGGCCCTCCATCAGGCCCAGTCCTGAGCGGGTCCGGGTTGTACTGGCGGCCAGACTGTCTCCTGCCAAGGAGCGGTGGGCTGTCATGGAAGGTGATTGCATAGGGGCGGAGGGTTCCGCCCCTATTTTATTTCAGGAACCCGTGGTGAAGATCCTCCCTCAACACTCCACAGTCTCCTCCCCTGTTGTCTTTGGTAAGGCCCATATCATCTCACTGGGTTGTCCCAAGAACCTTGTCGATACAGAGCGGTATGTGGCTATCCTGGAAAGCCAGGGATACACGCTAACAGACTCTTTGGAGGAGGCGGACCTTATTCTTCTAAACACCTGTGCTTTCATCGATCAAGCCAAGAAGGAATCCCTTGCGATGCTTTTCGAGGTGGCCGCGGACAAACGTGAGGATCAACGTCTGGTGGTGGCGGGATGTCTGGTAGACCGCTACCGCGCGGAGCTCGAAGCCGGAATACCCGAGGTGGATCTGTGGACTGACCTGAACCATTTCTCCGAGGCTCCAGATGAGTTCGCGGCTCTCTCCCCGGTGGTCCTGCCAAAGGGATTCCTTCCACTCTCCACTCTCCCCGGCCAATCTACGAATAGGATTCCCTGGGCCTCCTTCCAACGCAAATCACTGACCCGGAGCCATTCAGTCTATTTGAAAATCTCCGAGGGGTGTGGCCACACCTGCGGGTTTTGCTCGATACCCTCCTTCAAGGGGCCCCAGCGGAGTGTTCCCCTCGAAACTCTCTTAAATGAGGCGTGTTTTTTGGCGGATCAGGGAGCCCGCGAAATCACACTCATTGGACAAGATACGGTCGCCTATGGAAGAGACCTTGCTTCCGGCGGATCCACTCATGTCCGCCTGCTGTTGGAACGTTTGAATGAGATTGATGGGGTTGAATGGATCCGTGTCCTCTACACCTATCCCACGCGGCTGGCGGATGAGATCGAGTGGGCCTACCGGAATCTACCCAAGTGCCTCCCCTATCTCGATCTGCCTTTACAACACCTCTCGGACAGTGTGCTCGAAAGAATGCGCCGTGGAACCCCCTACACCCATATCCATGAACATGTGAAGCGGCTGAGAGAGGCGGTGCCACAGCTGGTAATCAGATCCACCTGCATCGTAGGTTTTCCAGGAGAAACACCGAAGGACTTTCAGCTCTTGCGGGAACGCTTTACTGAGCTGGAGGTGGATCACTTGGGAGTCTTCCGTTATTCGGATGAAGAGGGCACTCCAGCCCTCAGCCTGGACCATAAGGTTACCCAGCGGACCGCCGGGAAGCGTTATCGTGTAATGACCGAATGGGCGGCGGAGTTTTGCCAGGAGCGGGCTCTGCAACGTGTGGGCAGTAACTGCAGGATCCTGGTGGACCACCCCTGTGACTGTCCGGAGGAAATATTTCCGGAAGCTGCTGGGCGGGGTCAATCCTGGTGGTGTGGACGGTGGTATGGTCAAGCCCCGGAGATCGATGGAGTGGTGTTTTTTCCTTCCTCAACCGCCCAGGCAGGTGACTTTGTGAGCGTTCAGTTGGAAGATGTTCTCTACCCGGACTATTGGGCTCTTCCCGTAGGTGATGCCTGACCCGGAACTAAGACACCCATGCCCTCAAACCCAACATCCTCCGGAGTCCACCCGCCGCCGCGTCCGCAACTTGGGACTTGGATTGGGTTGGTTATTGTGGTTCTCATGGCGGGTTGTTGTCTCGGAGGCTTTGTGATGGTCTCCGCGCAATCGGGAATCAACACTCCTTTCCTGTTCAATACCGGTGAAGCGTGGGTGGCGTTCTGCGCACGGATCCCCTTGCTGGGAATTCCTTTCAGGCATTGGCAAGAGATATCTCAACCCCAGCTGACACTTCTCTTCCCTGGTTTGCTCGTAGGGGGACTGGGCTGTGTGGTGGTCTGGTTCTGGTTGAGTTTGGGTGCCGCCTGGCAGAACTCCAACCTCTTCTCTCCCGCTCTCCGGCGGTTGGGCTGGTCCCTGATGCCGCTTATCCTGTATGGACCCCTGGGACTGATGAATTGCCAGGGAGAGACCTGGTTTGGTCATGTATGCGTAATGCTTCCCTTCGCGGTCACAGCCTTCCTCCTGGCATGGATGATTCGAAAAACCCGGGAGGAGGCTCTCGGGGACACTGTCCGCATCAGGGAACAGGAAGAGGGAGAGAGCGTTCTGGCGGGAATCCTGGTCTGGATGGCCGCTCTCATGGCCTTCCTGCTCTGGGCCTCGTTCTCGCTGCTCCGTCACAACAACTACCATAGTCATGGATATGACATGGCCCTGATAAACCACCCACTCTGCCGTTTTGTGATGGGCGATGGCATGGACACCTCGCTGCTGCTCTCCGGAAATGGCTCTTTGATTCAACCCCTTTCTCCGTTCCTCTTCGTACTCTCACCCCTGTATTACTTTGGGCCCCATCCAGAAACTCTCCTGCTGGTTCAAGCCGCCGCGGTGGCCTTCGCTGCTGTTCCTCTGTATGGCCTGGCGAAACAGTTCCTGGGTAGTTCTTGGGCCGCCTGTGCGATCGCGTTGTGTTATCTCCTCCTACCCGGCCTGTCGGAGGGAATCTACTCCGACTTTCATACCCAATCCGTAGCCCCATTCCTGTTCTTCTGGTTCGCCAGGGAGACAGTCCGGCCCGGTTCACGACGATGGTGGGTGCCCATGGTCCTAGTGTGGCTGGTCTCGGAGACTCTCTTTCTCTATACCCTCGCATGGGGTGTCTTCCTGTTGGTCAAGGCGGTAGTAAAAAGGGCACACCCTTCACGGGCAACCGCTATTGGGATTGCTTCACTAGTGGTCTTCCTCTCACTCGTTTACCCCAGCGTAATGTATGGATACCTGCAACCCAGGCTCTATCCCAATGCCACAGCGGAAACCTGTTTCGTGGAACGGTACAAGGATTTTCTACCAGAGTGGATGAACCCCGCCAGCAAGGGACTTCCGGATTTGGTCTGGAATATTGCATCTAATCCGCTTATTGCTCTCTCGCTGATCTTTGATCCCCAACGCCTGGAGGTCTTCCTGCGTTATTGGGGAGGAGTGATGTTCCTGCCCCTGTGGAATCCCATGGCCTGGCTCCCGCTCGCGGCGGTGATGGAGAATACCCTTTCAAGCGATGGTTTTATGTTCACTTGGGCGGGAGCCAGTGGCTTCGCCCCGATGATGATGACCGCTGTAGCGATGGTGATCTCGCTGGCTCTCTTGCGGAGATGGCGTTCCTCACGAGGTTGGGTAACTCCACTCAGTTGGGTGATGTTATTCTCCTCGTTGGTGTGGTGGATGGGTGATTATGCCACCCGGTCCATGAGCCCCCCGCCCTGGGTGCGCTATGCGGTTAGAATGGCGCCAGAGGGAACCACGAATATCCTCAGCACCCAGCTGGTTCTGGGGAAGAGTGTCTCCGCACAATCACATCTGGTACCACATCTGGTACATGAATCGCAGATCTATCTGCTTCCGCCCTCTACCCCCGAGCCGGCCGAGGGTGTCCCCCCCGAGGCTCCGGAGTTTGAGTGTCTCCAACCCAAAGCGGGCTGGCCCCATTATCTCATCCTGGACCGTGTGGCCTCCAACCCCAAGGACTGGTATAACCTCTGGTTCTTTGATCAACCCAAGATCCTGGCATGGATCGATTGGCTTGTTCAAACCGGGCGCTACCGTAAAACCCAGGCACAAGGGACCTTGGAGATCTACGAGAGGCTGGGAGAATAAATCCGTGATCGAGTTTCTCACACAGGGAAGGTGGCAGACACGGCTGCTGGCGGGAATTGGGTTCCTGATCGTGGTGGTCCAATGGTGGGGAGTGCCCTGTCTACCAGCTGCATGGACTGAAAAATGGCTCTGGGCGTTGGATTCCGCCCGGGGTTTTCCAGCCTGGTTCCAGGTAGTTTTTCCCATCTTTCTGCTGCTGGTTCCGCTACGTTCCTGGCTGGAGCCCATGTTCGAGCGTCTCTCCCGTGATCCTTCACGCATTTTGAATGTCGCCTTGATGACCCTGGTGATGGGCGGGTTATTCTGGGTCTTCCGTGTGGGAATCCTCTGCCTGGGTGATGCCCGGCTCATCATGGATTACTTTGTCGCGCTGACCAATTATGCCTCGGTACGCGAACCCCTTGAGTCGATCCTGCACACCGAATTCGCGCGTTATTTGTTTCACCGTTATGGAGTCCATCCGCAGACCAGTTTCCAGGTGCTTTCCTGCTTGTGGGGGATGCTGGTGGTGGCTCTTGCGGGCCTCCGTCTCTCCAGCTGGGGTAGAGAAAGACAATCCTATCTCGCGTGGTTATGGCTTCTTTTGTTGACTGGGCCGGTCCATCTCTTCTTCGGCTATATCGAGTGGTACACCCAGTTCACGGCGGGCCTGATTCTCTTCGAGGTCTGTGGTGTCTCCAGTATCCTGACAGGCCAGGGGCTGACGCTGGCGCTGGGGGGCTTGGTGCTGGCCTGTTGCAGCCACATGGTGGGCTTCGGTTTTCTTCCCGCTGGTCTTCTTTTGATCTGCATGTCCTTGCCGGGGCGGCGGAGAGTGGTGGCGCTGGTAGTGTTCCTCCTGTCGCTCAGCGCGGCCACCACTCTCATCATGCTGTGGATCCGCACCCAGATGGTCTTCGATCACAGCGTGAAGGCCACCATGCGTCTCTTCACCACCCTTTTGCCCCTCATGCGGGCGGACAATCCCGATAATCCCCCCGGTTCCTGGCAATATCCCTGGCTCTCTCCCAATCACCTTGCGGATCTCTTCAATGAGATCCTCCTCTGTGGGCTGTTCCCCGTAATGCTTCTAGCGGCTGCGTGTCCCTTCCAAGCATTACTTCGTCAGACCAAGTCCGCGCTGACCTCGCCCTGGCGGCTGCTCGGAGGAACAGAGCAGGATCGGGAGTCCTCTGGCCAGGAGGATCTGACCAGAGAGCGATTGATTGTTTTCTTTCTTCCACAGTTACTCCTGGGGGGAGCGTTCCTCCTCATCTGGAACCCCTGGTTGGGCTTCCCGGCGGACTGGGACCTGTTCTCTTTCTTTGCGTGGCCGCTGCTGATGGCCGCTTTAGTAGGGGTGGCGGGCTGGTGCACATGGGAAGAACGGCGAGGACTGCTCTGGTTGGCGGGGATTCCGGCTGGTTCGGTGGTGGGGGCTTGGATCTTGTTCTATCACCAAGGCTCGCTCCCCATCAGCGCCGAGGTGAAGGCGGAATTCACTGGTGGTTTGGCCAACTTGCGCTGGGAGGAGGCCCAGCAGGCGGTTGAGAAAGGAGATTGGCCGCTGGCCTTCATGAAGACCGAAGCAGTCATGGCGGAAGACCCAGTACGAATCCCAGAATGCCTCGCTCTGATGGGCACACCGGTGGTGCAACGTATGTCCGATCAATGGCCGGAGTTGAATCAGGTCACCCGCATGGCCTGTGACATGGAGGTCATTTCCGCCTCGCCGGTACGCCGCCTATTAGTCATGGACAGTTGGGGACGCATCTTTCTGTGGGAGGGAGGAATCTTCAAAGATTGGGAGATGCAGGGGATTCCGGGATTGCCCGAGCACCATGCCGTGGCCATGGAAATGGCTCCCTGGAAAAAAGCAGCGGTGATCCTGCGTGATGATGGCGCGATGTATGAAGTTCCCGCTCCCGGTTGGATCGACTCCCTTCCCGAGGTTCCCCTACAGACCTGGTTGACCGATCCGCCACTCGATCATGGACCCCATCCGGTGGGGAACCTCCTATATGACTACGCACGCCTCCCCCTCCATCCCACGCGGAAGGCTGTAGATCTGGTAGCGGATCTGAAAAACCAGCGCCTAGTAGTGCTCGATAACACAGGGGATCTAGTGACCGATCAACCAGGGCGGGGTTTCCAGGTGGAGAAGAAAGCCTCGTATACCAGCATCGATGTGGAGCTGGACCGGGAGGGGCAACTTGCCTTCATTGGAGATTATTTCGGGACATTGAAAGCCTGGCCGGGCGGAGAATCACCGGTAAAAACTGGATTCGATTTCTACTGGCCGGCCATTGCCGATTATGAGACCGCACGCGGCGGAGAAGAAATGTATGTGCTCGATGTCCAGGGAGGGGTGTTTCCCTTTACACGTGGTGGGGCTCCGTCGATCGATCCATTCAAAATGCGCCATTTCTCCCCCCGTGGCGAGCCCGAGGCCTACACCCCCTACCTCACCTCCCCCAATCCTTTCTTCTGTGACATCGAATTGGTGCCGGGTAAAAAGGCTTATTACCGGATGCTGTGGAATTTCAGGATTTACCTGGGGATACAACAGGAATAGACCAGCCCGGATTACATCCCCTCCCGCACACACCGGGCGACCTCGGCCAGCCCAGCCTCCAGCGGACGGAAGGTATACCCCAGTTCGCGTACCGCTTTGTAGCAGTCATATGCCCAGTGATACCGGTAAGCTTCCGCCACGCCACGGGAGACCTGGGGTGTGACCCCAGTCAACCGCGCCACACATTCGCTGATCCAGCCAAAGCCCTTGAGCAGGGGGATGGGTACATGCAGCCGGGGTGGTTTCACCCCTAGCAACCGTCCCAATGTTTCAAAGGTCTCTTCAATGGTGGCTACTGGTCCCCCCAGAATGTAGTCGCCACCCGTGGTGCCCTTCTCCGCCGCCGCGATATGCCCCGCCACCACATCCTCGATATAGGAGAAGGTCCACTTTTGCTGGCCATTCCCAGGAACACCCGGTAGCCGGTGACGGTACATGTCACGCGCCATGCCAGTGATGTGATTCCCCTCGGTCATGGGGCCGGGACCATAGATCAAGCCTGGATATAGTATCACCGCATCGAGTCCCTGTTGGATTCCCTCCATCACCACCCGGTGGGCAATTGTTTTGGTACGTTCATACTCGGTGCAGAAATCCGGCATGGGGTGCTGGTGGGATTCATCTACTGGCTGGGGACCCGTAGGACCCAACGCGAAGAAAGAGGAGGTGTAGATCATCCGGCAGCCAAGGGCACGGGCCACACGGGCGACATTCGTGGTCCCCTCGACATTGATCCTGTCGAATAAACTGTTGTCTGGAACCCAGATCTTGACCAGGGCTGCGGTATGGAAGATCCGTCCACACCCCTCCGCCGCGCGTTCCAGCGTCGCGGGAATGAGGATATCCCCCTCGCGCAGCGACACCTCAATGGGAAGACTTTTGGTATTGCTGAAACGGCGGTGTAGCACACGCACCTCATCGCCCCGCGCCAATAGCGCCTTCACCAGCAGACTGCCCAGATACCCGGTTCCCCCGGTGACCAGTGAGATCATGCGGGAAGTTTGGCGGATTTTGGGTGGAACGCAAACCCCGCCGGTGAAAAGTCTAGAAAAAGGGGAAGTGAGAAGCGGTCTATGCCTCCTCTGGCAATGGCAGCAGGAGGAAACGGTTCACCAGCAGCCCCAAGGCTCCACAGGTGGCGATGATGGCGGCCATCGGTAGGGCGGATCCATTATCGAGTAGTCCCACCACCAGCGTGGCAAGTGAGGCGGTGGTGAATTGCAGAGTACCCATGAGCGCCGAGGCGGTTCCAGCGATTTCACCATGCGGTTCCATCGCCAGTGCGGTAGCATTGGGCATGATGAATCCTCCACAGAACAGATAGCAGACCAATGAAATGGCGATTCCCAGCAGCCCGCCAAAACCGGTCACCGCCACCACCAACAGAATGATCCCCGCGCAACATTGGATCAGGGTGGCATTACGCAGCACCTTGCGTGTGTCAAAACCATTCAGTAAGTGGCCATTGGTCTGCGAGGCGATCATCAATCCGACCGCATTCAATCCGAAGAACCAGCCAAAGTGCTGCGGGGTGACATGATGGAGGTTGATGAACACAAAGGGCGAGCCGGTGATGTAAGCGAAGAGTCCCCCCAGACTGATCCCACCCGCCAGCGAATGCGCCAGGAACTCACGGTTACGCAGGAGATGGGTGTACATCCCTGTCACTTTGCTCAACGTGAAGGGTTCGCTGGTATTGGAATCATGAGATTCACGCAGACGGAAATGGACCGCCGCGATGGAGGCGGTTCCATAGGCCGCCAAGAACCAGAACACCGCTGTCCAGCCGAACCAGGCGAGCATGTAGCCTCCGATCAGAGGCCCTACCATGGGGGCGATACCTGAGACCAGCATGAGTGTGGCGTAAACCCGTAAGGTCTCCGAGGGTGGGAAGAGATCCCGGACCATGGCGCGCGCGATCACACCTCCCGCACAAGCCCCCACCGCCTGGAGGAAACGCATCCCCGCCATAAAGGAGGCTGTCGGCGCAAGCACACACCCTACCGAGGCCACCACAAAAAGCGAGGTTCCCAGATGCAGCACCGGCTTGCGTCCATACCGGTCGGCGACCGGGCCATAGATGGCCTGACCCACCGCAAATCCGAGAAAAAAAGTGGTAATGGTCAGCTGCAGGTCCGAGGTCTGAGCATTGAATACCTTCGCCAGCGTGGGCATCGAGGGCAGGTACATGTCGGTAGCCAGCGGTGCAAAGGCGCATAGCGAACCAAGAATGACAAGCAGTTCTATATTGGTCCAACTGGAGAGTTGGACATTTTCCGAGGACATTCGTTCTCTCAACTGATGAGGTGGCTGACGTCGGAAGGGTGGTGATACTCCAAGTTAATGGGGTGAACTCATACCCAACAGCGGCGCGACGAGAAGTATTATTTCACGGAATGGTGTGGGTGGGTAAGGAGGGAGGGGAATACACATTCATACCCTCCATTGTCAGTTGTTAGCCGGAGGTAAGGCAACAGTTTTTGATCGTTATCTTACCATTCAATGCCGCCACCCCCGGTGTGTAATGAATAGAGAACACCCTACACCGAACCACCGGGGGCGGCGGCATTGAACCAAGACAATTGACGAAGCGCCGTTGCCTTGCCACCGGCTAACAACTGATAACAGACTGGAGATCTGTTCTCTCTCTTCTATTTCTTCTCCCACTTCACTTCCAGCATCGCACCCTTTACTCCTGCGGGAACGATGCATAGCAGCGTATCCGAGACCTCATCATACTCCTGACGCACCTCGATTGCTTCGCCGGAGCCATTGGCCTTGGCGGTGACATTGGACGCCTTGGCTCCGAGGCAGGCCAGACGGAGTGTGGCCGGGGTGTTAGCGGGGCTACGCAGTTCGATCTGAGTCAGGTCCTCCGTGTTCGTGACTGATTTTGCACGCGGACCGGCGAAGAGGAGCCGTTGTGAGGATTGACGTTGTTGGTCCGCATGAAGGTCCAGGAACAAGCCCACCTGTTTGGGAGCGAGCACACGGTCTTTCACCACGGCCAGGTTGGGATCGAGCAGATCGATGAACTTGCCTTGAATGGCGTATTCCTTGCCACAGGCTCGCGCCGCGAGGAAATCTCCCCGCTGGCATGAATAGACCTCGGGTTGAACGGCTGGCTGGCCATCGCCGTTGGCCTTTGCGAGGAGATCCATCACGATCTTTCCCGCCTCCGGATCATCGGCCAAGGAAGCGGCGGATTTGTCATACCAGTAGAAATGTCCCTTTCCAACAGAGATCGAGGTGTTGGCCACTGGATTTCCATCGCCCTTCTTCCAGATGCCCAGTTGTGACCAGAGTTCCTGTTGCGGAGTGTCGTATCCCTCCTTGCGCCACCATTCCTCCATGGAGTTGTAGGCATCCTCGCCGCCCAGATAGAGGAGTGTCCCGCCCGCTTTGACCCACTCGGCCAGTGGAGCACTCCCACCCTCACGCTTTTGCGGTTTCTGCGCGTCATAGCTGAGAACCAGGGTTTTGAAGTCCCCGATGGTTGATGGATCGGAATAAAAACGCTCGATGGGAATGACCGGGATGGCGCTCCCACGCCGCAGCAGTGGCACTGTGAACCCATGCACCGACTCCATCCGCGAGCCTTCTGGTCCACCACGCTGCCAGGAGAGGGAATCCATCACCAGGTATCCAGTTTCTGGGGGAGAGGACACAAATCCATCATCTGCGGGAAGGTAGCCCAGTTCCTCCAGCACTGCGAAGGCATTCATCAAAGCGCGGCGGTAATCCTCCGGCCCCGGTGTTCCGTTGGCCATGTTGTAGCCGGGAAGAAAGACCCGGTCCGGCCAAGGCATGACCTCAAAATCATGCACCCAGGGGAATTGCAACATCGCCACCAGGCACTGGTTGTACCACTTACGGTAATCCTCCCAGGAATACCGCGGGTCATCCTCGACCGGGTCAGCCAGCATGTAGCAGGGGATGCCGGAATCCTTCACCAGATAGGCGAAGTAGGAGTACATCAGATAGGCCGACTCGAAGAAGTCAGCATTGCGGTCCATCGGTTTCCCCTCGGCCTTGGACATGCCCCAAGCAATCGGCCCGGTCCAGACCTGCCCCACAAAGCCATCCAAGCCCTTGAGCCTCAGTCCAAGTGAACGCCCCGAGGCGTAGGTCATCTGTCCAACCGCATGAGAGAGGAGTGGGTGGATCGGAAGCAGGAATTTGACCTCCCGCCCTTTTTCCTTGGCGTATTCCTTGGTGTATTTGAGGGCATCCTCGACCAGCTCGAAATAGAGATCACAGAGCAGTTTGCTGGTTTTGTAGTAGGCATCCGGGGAAGCTTGGGGATCGATCCAGTCCTTGCCATAGCGCTCTTTAAAGATCCGTCTGAAGGCCTCGCCATAACCACCATAAACATGCGCCAGGGGTTCCTCGGGCAGGATGCACACCGCGCCTCCATCGATGCCGGTTTTGATCTGTTCACGGACATAAGCCTTCCATCCCTCGGTGGGGATCATGTAGGGGCGGACTCCAGCACACTCGATGGGTTTTCCATTTCCACCCACCTCGGTTTCATCGAGATGCTCCTTGCCATCCCATTGGCCAGAAGTATAGATCCGTCCCGCATCAGACCCGATGAAAAACATGCGCCCGGTGGGATAACCCGCATCCATCCAGGTCTTCATCATCACGCCTACATTGGGATTACCATGTTGGTGGACCACCAGGAAATCCACATCCAAGGCGATGCGTGGATCGAAGGCCTCGTTGGTTTGAAAGAAGGTGTTGCCGAGGTCAACGGCGAGGGTCATGGAGGAAACAAAACAAATGGATAAACACAACCAAGTAGTCCTTGAAAATGGGGTCATCATAAAGTCTCCCAATCTATTCTCACTCCCCAACCTTGTGGGTAGAGATGATTAAAATTTCTGTGGCAGGCCTGCTTGTTTGCAGATCTCATTCGCGGTAATCCGGTCGAAGGTTCGATGGCGTTTCACAGGAATCGTTTTTATATCATTTGTATATATTGAATGATGTGCGCCTTCGCGAAGGAGATGGAATCCATTTCGTTCCAAATACTCCACCAAATCCCTTCGGCTAACTGACACTGTCAGACTTCCACAGCGATTTGTTCCAACAAGGATCTTCCCACCGGAATCTCCCTACTCTGTTCATGATATGCAAGAACCATTTCTTGAAGAGCATCCTCAAGCATATTCCGGCAATCCTCGATATTCGAACCTTCAGTAACCACTTCGGGCCATTCAACTAGTTGGCCCATATAGCCGTTCTCTATACGGGTATATCTTGCCGTGAATGTTCTGAGCATGGGTTTCCTCCTCACTCTATCATAGAACAAACCCGCGAAGGGCAAAGCGGGGGAGTCTCACCCTACGGCTTTTCCACCACCAGACAGGTCATTGATTTGGGTTTCATCTTCAATGGCACTGTCACACGGTATTCACGGTCAAGGGTGTAGACCTTGGCTTCTCCATCCCCATCCTGGATCCTGGCCTGGTCTTCCAGCCCGGTGTAAAAGAGCGGTAAGGCCAGTCCAGTCTCCACTGCCTTGTCCGAGGGATTGCTCAAAAAGGCCAGCCCACATTCCGGTAGTTGTGGGTTCACATGGAGCATGCAGTCGATATTTTGGCCATCAGCGCGGCGGACATGGATGATATCCGAGTCCAGGATCTCCCGGTGGGCCCGGTAGAAATCCACCCACTTCTTGACTACCGCCTTGGTCTCATCCGTATCGAACAGCCGTGGGCCACGGTAACAGGCCTGAACCCCATTGGCGAGGCACTGGGCCAGGTGCCACTCATATTCTGACAGATGCCCGGATAGTGGCTCCAATGTGGCCGCCTCACCACCACCATGGTACTCGACCAGTGGAACGAACATCCACCCCATGCTGGGGGTTTTATCGAAGGTGCCATCAAAGATATTCTGCCGCGAGTGAATAATCTGCTGGGCGCGTGGCAGGCTGAAGTTGTCTTCACGGTACCCCATGGCGCACTTGTTGGAGCCATTGAGATAGTACCAATCAGGAGTGTTGATATAGATCCCGCGCTTACGGCACTCATGGTAGAAGTTGACACACCGCGACCATTGCGCAAGCTGGGAATCAGCAAAGCCGTGGTGATGGACATGATCCGTAGCGGCACAGACATCCCCATGGAAGGGGCCATCGGTTTCGATCACATCCATCCCGGTGGTATCCATGAAATTCAGCACACGCTTGAAGTAACCATCCGACCACTCGCTCGCCAGGCAGGCGCTCTGGCCGAACTTGCTGCCTGGCTTGCCGGTCTCCGGGGAAATGCAGTTGGTCTGGGGGCCTTCATCGCGCGAGGCGCACATCAATGTGTAGCCGCCCAATTCGATTCCCTTGGAATGGGCGTAATCCGTATCCGCCTTGAGGCGCGCGATATATTCTGGGTCCTCACTCTCGATGTTAAAGCCGCTCCAGAAGGTGATGATGACCATCTCGAAACCCACCTCGGCACATTGGTCGATGGCGGTACGGATGGCCCCGGAGGTGGACTCGCGGACATGCATCAGGATGGGGTTTTCGGTAGCCTGCGGGGCGAGGGTACGGTACATACGCCGCCGTGCCAGGCCCTGACGGTCACGGTCATCGCTGTCATGCCAGAGGGTGTAGGTCTTGAAGGAGGAAAAGGTCTGGCCCGGCTCCAGGTGAACCCCCGGTCCGAGCGGGTAACGGCTGGTCATGAGTACCGGCGATGTCCGCTCATAATCGACTTGAGTCAGGTAGTCTTTGTCCGGTCCCCATTCGGTCGTGTTCATTCCCGCGAAAGCGTAGTTGCTCTCCACATGCAGACGCGGCTTCTCATATTCATTGACCGCCAGGATCTCACAGCTCAATGACTCAATGGCAACCTGTTTGGAGGAATCATTATGGACGGTGACCCATTTCACTATAACCGGTAGGTTGTCATAGACCTCGTAAGTGATCGTTACCGCGAGACCTGGGTACTGTTCCGCGAGTTTCGTGGGTGGAGCGAAGTCCACATGCAGACTGACACCCTGGGGTGGCCAGGGGGTTCCCGGTGAGTGGCGCTTGGGGGTCCAGGTAAAGGGAGCTTCCGGTTGACCCACCGAATAGACTTTGAAGGTGAAGGCCTCTGGATTTGCAGTCAGCGAATCAATCCAAGCGGAATCGAGATACCCATAATCAGGCTGTCCCTTGAGTCCGCCGACTTCATAGTCTTGGCCATCGATCCGGATCACCGCCTCCGGCTTCACCCCGCGCAACAGGCTCGCTCCGGTGAGGGGATTGGTGATGCCGACTGTGGCGAAGTTGGGAGAGATCTTGAAGCTACGCTCAATGAGGCCATTAACGAGAGAAATCTCATTCCCAATGACAGTGACTGTGGCGGAGTGGGGAAGGGGGGAGATGAGCCAGTCGGTGGATTGGCTCCATGATCCGTTGGTAAGGAGTAACATCAAAAAGACAACAACAACTCTTCCGGGAGCGATCACGAGTGTACCTCATTATCAATTCGAATATTCAGTCTCAGTTATCTGGCAAGAAAATGGAAATACTTCAGTAATGATAGAACGACCATGGTGAATCCCAAAAGAAACGCAACCCATGGAATCCAGACCGCGCGACTCTTGACCCAACTATCGGGACTCACCAATGGCCAGATCTTGATTCCGCAACTTTTCCAGAATTCGTTTTCCTCCAAGAATATCTGGGGATTCTTGCGGAAGAGGTATCCTACTCCAAAGAAAAACATGGCGAATAGCAATCCACCTAACAGGTTCACAAGGTCTTTTCCTTCGTCCATGATGAAATCGGCCTCCTACACCCTTGGCCGTCTTGTCCACGTCAGTTTCTTCACCGAGCCGCCCAAGCCGAAATTCTGCACCACATCTCCATAGATGAAATCATGCGGGAAACCCAGCTCGATGGCGCTGACCGCATCCAAACGCTGCATATGCGCTTCATCCAATTCGAAATCGAGTGCGCCGAGGACATCCTCCAATTGTTCCGGTTTGCGTGCGCCGAGGATGGGGATGATATTCGCTGGTTTCTGCAGCAACCATTTGATGGCCACCTGGGCAGGGGTGTGACCTGACTCCTGCGCGACCGACACCACTTCGGCGGCGATGGCCAGTTCACGCGGGGTCACCTTCGGGTTGCGCTTGGCTTCATCAGGAGAAGGGGTAACGCCTTTGTTGTATTTACCGGTGAGGACTCCTCCCCTCAGGGGCGACCAGGCGGTGACACCGAGGCCGCATGTGTGGCACATCGGCAGCAGATCCCTCTCGCTAGTGCGTTCCGCCAGCGAGTATTCAGTCTGCAAACAAATCCAGGGGGACCAGCCACGCAGCTCGGCCAGCAGGTTGGCGCGGGAGATGACCCAGGCGGGGGTATCCGACACCGCTGGGTACAGCACCTTGCCGCTGCGAACCAGGTCATCGAAGGCACGCATGACCTCCTCCACCGGTGTGGTGAAATCCCAGCCATGGAGGTAGAGCAGGTCGATATAATCGGTTCCAAGGCGCTTGAGGCTGCGTTCGACTGTGCGCATCATGTTCTTGCGGTGGTTGCCATAGGAATTGATGTCCCCAGGACCGCCAGCGTCAAAGGTGTACTTGGTGGCGATGACCCACTTGTCCCGTTCCGGGGCCACCAGCTCGCCCAGAATCTTTTCACTCTGCCCATCGGTGTAGAGGCTCGCGGTGTCGACAAAGTTTCCACCCGCCCCGGCGAAGAGATCGAATTGCTTCTTGGAGCCCTCGCGGGAGTCGCCCCAACCCCACTTCTCCCCGAAGGTCATGGTTCCCAGACAAAGTTCGGATACACGCAGCCCGGTGTTGCCCAACAGGTAATACCGCATCATTTCCCTCCTTGCCGAATCTGGAGATAGTGTCAGGATGCTACCTCCTGGAGAACGTGCGAGGAAGTGTGAGATCTGGTTTGGTTCAACCTTCCCCCCCCCACCCCCACCCTCCCCCGCCAGGGGGGAGGGAGAGAAAAAGACCTTCTCCCCCGACAGGGGGAGGAAGGAAAAAAACACGCTAAAGCGTGAACAACATACAACTCCCTCCCCACTGGCGGGGGAGGGTGGGGGTGGGGGGGAGGAGGTGAATAACCAACCGGATTCTCATTCCCCTTTTCAGAAATCAAGGAGGCAGACATGCGAGCAAACCTGGTGTGGGGAGTTCTTCTGATGATCGTGCAAGTAATGGGAGCCAATGCTGTTGGGGAGTGGCGTCTGTGGTACCGCCAGCCTGCCAAGGAATGGACCGATGCTTTGCCGGTGGGCAATGGACGCCTGGGGGCGATGGTCTTTGGAATGGTTGAAAAGGAGCGGATTCAACTCAATGAAGAGACGTTGTGGGATGGTTATCCGCGTGACACCACCAATCCGGAGGCGCTGAAAACCCTGCCTGAAGTACGGAAGTTGCTCTTTGAGGGAAAGAATGAGGAAGCCGCCAAGCTGGCTGATGGGAAGATGGAGGGTATCCCCAGCCGGATTAAATCCTATCAGACCTTGGGCGACCTGTGGCTGACCTTCCCCGGTATGGAGAACGCAACAGATTACCAACGTTGGCTGGATCTGGATACCGGCATCGCATGGACCACCTTCAAGGTGAATGGAATCACCTATTGGCGGGAGGTTGTGGCCACTCATCCCAAGCAACCGATGCGTATCCGTATTACCGCCAGTCAACCGGGTAAGGTCTCGCTTAGCGCCACCTTCACACGGGAGAAGGACGCCGAATGCCTGAGCCTGGAACCCAACCGCCTGGCTCTGCGTGGACAGATCCAATGCCTGAATGACAAGACGGGAGAGAATGTGGGGGAGCGTTTTGAGGGACAACTCCTGGCCAGACCCACCGGCGGAACCCTCAAGAATGACAAGGGAGTGATGGAGATCACCGGAGCGGATGAGGTGCTCTTTCTCTTCGAGGCATCCACCAGCTATGGTGGTGGAAATCCGGAAAAAAATTGCCGCAACCAACTCGAAGCCCCTCTGGTGGCCGCCGAGGACCCGCTCTGGCATAACACCCTTTTCCGGCGCGTCGATCTCAATCTGGGAAGCAGCCCCAATAAAGATTTGCCCACCGATGAACGTTTGAAGAAGGTTCAGGAGGGGGCCTCGGATCCACAACTTGTGGCGCTGTACTTCCAATACGCGCGTTACCTGCTGATCTCCTGTTCACGTCCGGGGGATTTTCCAGCCAATCTGCAGGGGATCTGGAATGAACACCTCGAAGCCCCCTGGAATAGCGACTACCACACTAACATCAACCTGCAGATGAATTACTGGCCGGCCGAGGTGGCCAATCTGCCGGAGTGCCACCTACCGCTCATCGACTACATGGACTTAATGGTTCCCTCTGGAGAGGTAACCGCGAAGGCTCACTATGGAGCGGGCGGCTGGGTGGTTCACCATGTCAGCGATATCTATGGGGTCACCACCCCAGCGGATGGCGTCTGGGGCATCTGGCCGATGGGTGCCGCCTGGTTGGCGCAACACCCTTATGAGCACTATCTCTTCACCGGCGACAAAGAGTTTCTCGCCCAGCGTGCTTATCCCCTCATGAAAGGGGCGGCCCAGTTCATCCTTGATTTCCTGGTCGAGGATCCCCAGGGACGGTTGGTGACCAACCCCTCGCACTCCCCCGAAAACCGTTTCCGCAAGGCCGATGGAACCGAATCCATGTTCACCTATGGCTGTTCCATGGATCTGGAGATCATCCATGATCTCTTCACCAACTGCATCGAGGCCAGTCAGATCCTGGGAATAGATGAGGAGTTCCGTAAACAGCTCCAATCCGCGCTCGAAAGATTGGCGCCACTCCAGATCAGTGCCAAGACTGGACGGCTCCAGGAGTGGATCGAGGACTATGATGAGCCCGAACCAGGGCACCGTCACATGTCGCATCTGTATGGCCTCCATCCCGGACATGAAATTACACTTCGTGGAACCCCGGAGTTAGCGGCGGCGGCACGGAAATCCTTGGAGTACCGCCTCTCGCATGGGGGCGGGCACACAGGGTGGAGCCGGGCCTGGATCACCAATTTCTGGGCGCGTTTTGAGGAGCCGGAACTGGCTTGGGAGAACCTTCAAGTCCTCTTGGCCAAGTGCACCCTGACCAACCTGTTCGACACCCACCCGCCCTTCCAGATCGATGGTAACTTCGGTGGCGCGGCGGGGATCGCGGAGATGCTCCTCCAGAGTCATGCAAGCGAGGTGAGCCTTCTACCCGCGCTCCCCAAGGCCTGGGCTACCGGCAGCTTTACTGGCCTGTGCGCGCGTGGCGCCTTCCAGGTGGACCTAGCGTGGAAGGATGGCCAGGTGACCTCCGGCAAGGTTCGTTCGCTCAAAGGAAATCCCTGCCGAATCCGCTCCAAGACTCCGCTGGCCGTGACCATGGATGGTAAGGCGGTGGAGGCAACCTCCCCCGAGGCGGGAGTGATTGAGTTCAATACCGAGGCCGGGAAGGGCTACGAGATCAAGGGGATGTAAGTCCGGTATGTTGTTCATGCTTTAGCATGTTTTCTCAGCTGGGGCAGGAGTTGAGCTCCTACCCCAGCTTTCATACAAACCCCACACGCTGAAGCGTGAACAACTTACAACTACGGTTGATTCAACACCTGTACATCCGGAACAGCGGCGAATTCTGGTTTCCAGGTAGGGTCTTTGATCGACAACACGAGGTTGGCCAGTTGGGTGGCCTGGCCATCTTTGCTGATCCGGTAAACCCACTGACGGCCATTGCCAATAATCCCAGGGGCGGGGGCTGTGTTGATTTCCCCATCGGTTGACCACTGTAACACGACATTCGTGGCGGCGGGCATCACTGATCCCTCCGGCCACTGAAGCACCACCTGGCTCACTTCTTGTGGTGTATCCCAAAGGAAACCACACAACGCCATGGCCCGGTTAAACCCGAATGTGGTAAACAATGGTGCGACCGCTTCCGGCACTTTGTCAGCAGGTGCATCACAGCGGAAGATATGCGCCTGCCGCGACAGGTCACCCTGTGGTGTCACCGGTTGAGCTTGCGCTGACGGACTGGTCTCCCCTTCCGTGAAGAAAACATAGGGTTCGCCAAAGGTCCCCTTGAAGGGATCGAGCAGGTCCAACACCGGTATCAATGGTTCGCTGGCATCCTGGGTGTTTGAACCGAGTAGCAAAGGACCACGGAAGTAGCGTTTGGCTCCGGGCCAGCGGTCAGGATGCAGGGATGGCTGCGGTCCGGAGGTTTGCTTGAAGGTTATCTCAATGACCATGCCCGTGGATGGTTTACCTTTGACCTCCGCGAAAGATCCCTTCATCTGGGGGATGACCTTGTCTCCGTCGATCGTTACTTGAAGACTCTCTTTCTCCGCCCAGGAAGGCACAAAAAAGCGGAGACACTTTTCCTTCATCACCTGACTCTCCAGGACTTCAAGCCGGATAGTACCCTCATGGGGATAGCCCGTGGTTTGATGCAATTTGCAGGTGCCATCGGAGAACCGCAGGAGGGCTGTGTTGTCTGAGTAAAAAGCCAGGAATACAGTGTCTCCATCAAGGAAATAGCTGTACTGAATGGCCCGCGACAACCCTTCACCACCACGCATTGAACAGCAAAAGGGCGCCTCGAAATGCTCTTTCGTACGGCAGATGCCATTCGCACCAACACAGGGCCCAGTACCAAATCCACCCTGACGCATTTGCCCAGGTAGGAAACCATTGAACAGGATCAGATGGGCGTCTTCGAGATAATTTATTTTCCCAGTCAGACGCCAGAGGTTGGAGGTGAGAATGAAAGAATCAACCACTGCGCAGGCTTCGGTCCATTCCGGACGGTTGAACCAGTTGTAGTTCTCATAGGTCTCGGTCATCGCCTGGTCACGGTATTGCTGGTAGAGCCGTTCGGCGAAGGCCAGATCCTCCGGACGGCGATGCAGCTCATACCAGCGCAGGATACCTGTCGCCGCCGATAGCGTGGCATGGGTTTGCGCACTGATCTTGATCAGGTCCAACGACTGGTAGCGGGCAATCACGGTTTCGATCATTGTCTGGAATTCCGGAGACGGTGCCAGGGCATAAGCGCGTGTGAGGCTGTCCAGGATCGTGAAGAGCTGCCCAATGTCACCGCCGGAGAGAACCCAGTTCACCTGCGCCGCCTCGGGGGAGTCCTGCCGGTAGAGCGAGATGGCCTTCTGGCAAGGAACAAACAGATTCGCCGCCATGGTCTTGATGTAATCAAGGGACTTGGGGTCCTGGGTCCAACGGGCATACTCGCACCAGCCATAGAGGTAGGCATTGTGTCCAGCGATGGTGTCTTCATTGGCACGGGATTCCGGAAGCAGTGGGCCGAGGTAACCATCGGAATTATGCAACAGCGGCGCACTGGTCACGATCGCTTGAAGGTTGGCGGGCGCCTCCTGATGTAACGCCTGGCAGAGCAAGGTGAGTGCATTGAGGTCTCGGCCAATCGCATCGCCGGGAAAAGGCTCGTAGTTGACCTTGGAAATATTATCCCACTGGAAATAGTCCTCTTGCAGGTGACGGAACGCCAGTTCCGCACGGGCCTTCAGCATTCCATCCGGCTGTATGTCTTCAAAGGTCATGCACTTGATAGCTGGACAATCCTCTGGGAGGGTGGATTCTCCCGTGGCGGGGTTGAAGGTGTTTACCGTGGAAAGGATTACGGTAAGAAAAAAAGTTGTAGACATTTTCATAAGACTCAATATTCCTGTAGTTTCAATTCTGTAGCCATGTTTCCATACCCCTCATTCCCCGGTCAATCCCTGTTTGGACTGGGGAGTGGGTCACGACGCTGGATCAATACCCCCTCTATCTCCGTCTCTGGCATCTTGGGCAGAAGTGTGTTCCACGCTGGGCCACCACAATCCGTTGGATTGTGGTTCCACAATGTGAGCAGGGCTGCCCCTCGCGGCCATAAACACCATGCTCATCCTGGAAAGAGCCCGCGATGCCCTCGGGGCTGACATAATCACTGATCGAGGAGCCGCCGGTCTCGATGGCCCGTGCGAGGATGCTCCGGATGGCCCGCCACAACTCACTCAGGCGGTTGGTTTTGAGATGTCCGGAGGAAGCCTGGGGATGGATGCCCGTACGGAAGAGGCTTTCATCGGCATAGATGTTCCCGATCCCCGCGAGCACCTGTTGGTCCAGCAGGAGCGGCTTGATCATCCGGTGGTGTGAGCCAATCCGTTCGAGAAACTCTTCCTCGCTGATGGTGAGGGCATCCGGGCCCAGGCCACGCACCGGTGACTCTTCCGTGCTTGTGATCAGCCAGAGCCGTCCGAAGCGCCGCGGGTCCCGGTAAGAGAGGCAACCACCGGAAGCGAGGCGGAACTCCACATGGGTGTGGGGATGAAGTGGGTCTTTCTTGGTCCGGAAATAGAAGCAGCCGGTCATGCGGAAATGCACCACCAATTGATGGCCCTTTTCCAAATCAATCTGGAGGAACTTACCATGACGGCGCAGTGCGGTCACCGAAGTGGGAAAGAACCGGCGTGGAGAAGCTGTTCCCCAGATCAACACACCGGGAAAATGCTCTACACACCCCAGGAGCTGGGCTCCCAAAAGCGTCTTCTCCAGGCACCGGCGTACATTTTCGACCTCGGGCAGCTCAGGCATAGCAATATCGCTCGCTCATTTCCCAGGATTCCTGTTGTCACTTGTCTCCCTTCCATCATAGAACAATCCTTTCGCCTTCGTCTTGGTTCCATGACAGCAGAGCGCGGCTTGTCATCTGGTTCCTGAACACCGATAATCAAGGGATTGAGGCCGCGGGAGACTTGTCCACGCGAGAGATTGCTTATCCAGGATTGCCTCGAAGTACTCCAACGAATTAGAGGGATATCATGTCAAGTGTTCTCGATACTTATCGCAAGGTTGAATACAACCTTCCCAAGACCGCACGCAGCTGGCAGCTGAGTGGAACCGGCTTCGAAAAAATGGATCTGGTGGAGAGTCCACGTCCCCAACCTGGACCGGATGATGTGGCTTTCCGGGTCGATGTGAACAGCATCTGTTTCTCGGATGTGAAGGTGGTAACCGCTGGCAAATCGCATCCACGTCTAGTCAAATACGACATCGAGAAAAATAAGGTTGTTCCGGGTCACGAGATCGCCATGACCATTGTCGAGGTGGGGAAGAACGTCACCTCCAAGTTTAAAATCGGCGACCGCTTCATGGTCCAGGCCGATATGCTCAAGTATGGTAAGGCGGTTGGATATGATGTGTGGGGCGGATACTGTGACTACGGCGTTTTCGGTCCACAGGTGCAGGAGTATCTCATCCCAATCACTGAAGCGAAGGCGGGTTACTCAGAGACCGCGCTAGTGGAACCCTGGGCATGTGTCGAGGCTTCCTATGCCCGTGTCGACATGGGACCGATGGACGAGGTGGTGTGGCTGTGTGGCGGCGCCGGTCCGATGGGGCAGATGCACCTGGTGCGCACCTTCGCGGTAAAGTCCTCCGGCCAGACCCCCAACCTGAAGACAGTTCTGCTCACCGACATCAGTGATGCACGTCTGCAATCAGTGCAAGAGCGCTATACCGCCATGGCCGAGGCGGCGGGTGTCCGCTTCGTAACCCTCAATCCCAACCACCCGGATTATGAGCAGAAACTGGATGAGCTCGCGCCCAAGGGATTCAACTTCCTGGTCGCTCTCTGCCCGGTCCCACCGGTTATTGAGGCTGCCCTCAAGCGGCTCAAGCAATATGGCGTAGTGAACCTGTTCGCTGGTTTCAAGCGCGGCGAGGGAACCCTCAACATGGGTGACCTGCATTATGACCAGATCACCATCAGCGGGAATAGCGGCAGCCGTATCGATGACATGTACGAGGTGTTGCGCAAGGTCCAGTCAGGTTTCCTAAACACCAACTCGAGTGTATATGCCGTAGTCGGTCTGGAGGGCGCCAAGGAGGGCGTCATGTGGGTCCGCGATGGCAAGGCCTTCAATAAGATTGTGATCTACCCCCAGTGCAAGGATCTGCCCCTCACTCCGGTCTCTGATCTGGCGAGTCAGCTGCCCTTCCCCGAAGATGTCCGCGAACAGGTCCGCAAGGGCCACTGGTCTACCAAGGCAGAGGAAGTTCTACTGACCAGCAAGTGGGTTTTGAAGTAACACCCACGCTCCATATAAAAACAGCCCCGCTGGAACGAGAATCTTTCTCACTCCAGCGGGGTCCGTTTGGAGTCCATGCTTGAGCGTGCCCGGCAACCCAAAGGTTGAACTCCGAACCCACTCCCCGTTTGGAGTTCAACCTTTAGGTTGCCGGTGTACCTTCATGAGCCGACTCCAACCCCACCGGCAGGTGATCTTCTGGAAGAACCTCTACGAACTTCTGGTAGGCTAAATCTTTCAGTTCCTCCGTGCTTAAGCTCGCCACTGTCTCCACGGGGATCGGATCAAGTACGGTCACCGTCATATGGGCCACTGGATTGAGAATCATCTGGTAACGCGGCAGAACCTTGTAAGTCCCTGTAATCACAATGGGTTGGATGCGTACCTTGGCGCGCTTGGCGATGCTGAAAGCTCCGGCGAGAAAAGGCTGAAGCCGTCCATTCGGTGAACGTTCCCCCTCCGGGAAGATGATCAGCGAGATGCCACCCTCCAGCCGTTTCACCGAATCTTTCACCATCCGGATGACTTCCCTGGTGCTCTCACGGTCGAAGAAGATGGTCCGTGTGAAGATCATATTGAGGCCGAGTATTGGAATCCAACGGTTGCTCGATTTGGAGACCCAGTGGAAACAACGGTGCAGGTGGAACACCATGAAGATGTCGAAGATCGAAAGGTGATTGGCGACATACAGGGTCGTGATCTGGGGGTCTATTTTCTCGCGTCCGGTGACCGTGGTTCTCCAGAACAAAGGATTACCGAGGATATAGAGGTGAGACCAGGGAAAATTCAAGATGTTGTTCAGTATCCGGCGCTGGTCCCACCAGAAGGTCAGCAACCACGCCAATGAGATGATGGGAAAGAACACCAACGAGACCAATACAAACCAGATCCAGTAATAAACCGAGAAAAGCATACGAACCAGTTTCATTTACACACTTTCCTTTCACGAGACCTATCCCCCCAGCCCCCCTAGCCCTATTGAGAAGTGGGGGAGAGGTCTGTGGTCACGGGAGAGGTCCGAATGCACATGAAGATCAGAATGAGCAACAGCCCGGCCGCCGAGAGAGTCAAGTATAGATTCCAGTGGTTAGGACGGAACTCGAAGATCACCTGACTCTTGCCCGCTGGAACCGGCACTGCCTGGAAGGCATGGAAAGCATGCTCGATGGATTTCTCCTCGCCATTAACCCAGGCTCTCCATCCCGGAAACCAAGCGTCCGCAAAGACCAACAGCTCCTCACCCGGCCCCTGGGTTTCCACCTCGATCCGGTTGGGATGGATTTCAGCCACCATCGTGCTGGTTTCGGCGTGATCAACTGGTTCCAGGCCCCACCGGTTTGCGGCTGGATGGGCACGGAAACACCGGGGCAGTCCTTTCTGGTACTCATAGAGAAAAATGTTCGAGGGGAATCGTTCCTTAGGAACAAAAGGCGCAGGCAGGGGTTGTGTAGTCAGAACAGTACGTACTCCCATGACCTGCAACGCCAGAGGGTCCATCCGGGTGGGTTCATCTAGAAACAGCAAACCACCAGGAAGGGCCTCCGCGGGACGGCCCTGCATCAGGTTGATGAACTCGCTGAAGTGCTTAAGGATCGAGGGGCTGTATCCACGTACACTCTGGATGCCATAACGCATCGGCCCATCTGGGAAGAGTTCGGGGTGTTCAGGACGGTACCGCCAGTCCAATCCCAGGTCGGTGATCAAGAGCCGCCCTCCATACCCTCCCTCCTGGATGGCTCTCAGGGGTTTGGAGTCGGGGTAGTACTCCGCCTTCCATTCCTCTTCGCTCCGGGCTTGAAGAAACCGCTGCCCGAAGATCAACAGGTCTACCGCGCAGATCACCACAAAACCCCAGATGAGTTTCTCTTTCCAGTGGCGTTTCCAGGTATACAGCCCGAGGAGAGCCATAAAAAGCGCGGCATACAGGGAGGCCACCCATAACGAATGAATCATCCAATCAAAGCGGGATTGGAATTGGACCGGTTTGAGTTCTCCCGACAACCCACCGGTGGCGATTTTCATCTCGATGGTGCCCACCCGGGCGAAGGCATCCAGGATCTGTCCCTCCATGCGTTGAACCAGACACGCGCTGAAGCTGATTATCACTAAAATGATCAGGAACACGGCGGTCAGCCGTCCCATGTACCTGGTCCATTCCTCCTCCCGCAGATTGAGCAAGGATTCCAATCCATACCCCGCAAGAAGACATCCCGCGAAGGTATACACCAGCAACGAGCGCCCCGGATTGCGGAAGTGGTCCCATCCCGGCACAAGGTAATAAAAGACCTTGTGCAAGGGGGTGAACTCCCCCATGGCGAGGATGAAAGCTACCCCCGCTAACCCCAGCCACAGAAAGGTGTAGGGCTTACGCGGTAAAAGTAACGCCACAAAGATAAAGAACAACCCAAACACCCCCAGATAGGCGGAGATCTCCATGTAGGGAATGGTGGAAATCCAGAAAGATTTACCGGGAGGATCCCCAAAGAAGAAGGGGAAGAGTTGCAGAATCATGAGCATGGGAGAGAGACTCCCCTCCGCGGCGAAGGCATATGTGGCTCCACCCGAGCGTGTCGCGGAATACGAAGCAAACTCGAAGAATGGCCCGGCCTGCGGAGCGACAGCCAGCAACGCCAGGACTCCTCCCAGCAATAGAGCCAGAACTCCCCGGAGAATTCCACGCCACTCTTTCTGAAAGGGCTGTCGTGAGTCTTCTCCCCCACCCCAACCCTCCCCCGCCAGGGGGGAGGGAGCCGTTTGGAGTTCACGCTTTAGCGTGTTGTTCTCTCTCCCCCCTGGCGGGGGAGGGTTGGGGTGGGGGAGAAGACCCCACCGGTCCACAAAGTATGGCCTCACTGTCAGTACCACCAGATAGGCCACAAAGGCATGAGCAATCAAGAAAGGCAGGTGGGGATGTCCCGCGAGGAAGATCAACGCGCATACCAAGGCGAAGAACCCCACACGCCGGAGGGTAGGAGCCTCATACACACGGATCCCTGTCAGAAAGAAGGCTGGAATCCAGGAGTAGGCTTGAGTGACTGTCGGCTCTCCCACAAACATCCGTGTCACAATATAACCGGAAATCATGAAAAGCAGCGCTGAGAACAGCCGCGCCACATACTGTTCGATCCATTCCCCCGCCAAGTAGAAAAAGACACAGCCAGCGAAGAGGGTGTGCAAGAAAGCGGAAAAGCCAAAAGACCACGGAATGGGGAGCACAAAGTGGAGCAGGTCGGGCGGATACAGTGTGGCGGTCTGCATGTCATGCAGGAAAGGGGTACCGCAGAACACATAGGGGTTCCAGAAAGGAAAGACCCCCTTGTTCACCCAATCCACGAAGAACTGTTTCCAGATGGAATACTGGTAATTGACATCTCCCCCCGCGAGCAAGGCCCCGTTGAAGAGGACCTTGGCATACAAGAGAGAGTTGACCACAAGGAGACATCCAAGGCAGGTCAGTTCACGCATTTTCTTATCGGTGCTCATGGGAAGGATGCCCGAAATGGTATTCCAATCAACCCGCCTCGTGGTGGGCAAAAACAAAAGGAGCGGAAGCTTGTTGTCTCTTCCGCTCGCTGAAGTCTTGAGGAGGAGTGCGGGGCCGGACTCGCTTGCTCAGGGCCAATCCGGCCCCGCACTCTGAAACGGGTACTAGGGGAATTCTTGCTTGACCATAAAGAAAGCATGATTGATGCCAACCCACGTGAAACTCCTGCTAGATGGTTGTATATACAACAATATCAAGTGGATAAAGACATATTCCAGAATCGGGTGTAGCTACAAGAGGTGAGACCTTATACCGAAAGTGCGGTATAAATACTCCACTTGATCCCCCATTCTAGTGGAGGTGATGGGTTTCTTTACTACACCTTCCCCCCCAGACAGATCCTGTATACTGCTAAATGTAAATCCCGTGGGTTTCCTGGCCGATAATTCCGAGCACGGAGAGGAGAATCCATCCGGGAAAGGACCTCGCCTACAAGAAAGGGCGGAAGAATCCATATGGACTCAGCAATTATTCTTGGTTTTCTCATTGCCGGTGGATTCCCCATGATGGCGATCTTGATTGAAGGGAATCCCTTTGGCTTCCTCTCCGCGCACGCCACCATGATCGTGTTCGGTGGCATTCTTGGAATCACAGTCCTCAGCTTCCCACTGCCCAAAGTCTTCAACATCACTCAGATCCTCAAGAAACTCTTGTTTCCAAATGCTCAGGATCCACTCAAGACTGTGGAGCTTTTCATGGAGTATTCCGACCGGGCACGCAAGGAGGGGATCCTGGTCCTGGAGAAGATCATTCCCGAAATCGATGATGCCTTCATGCGCAAAGCCATGCGTCTGGCGGTGGATGGAATCGATCCTCATGTGATCAAGGAGACTCTCTCCACCGAGATTGCCTTTATTGAGGAGCGCCACGGACGTTGCACCTATATCTTCGAGAATATGGCCACGAATGGCCCAGCCTTCGCCATGATCGGCACTCTGATTGGAATGGTCGCCATGTTGCAAGATCTGGAGGACCCCAAGTCAGTCGGTCCCAGTATGGCGGTGGCTCTTTTAGCGACCCTGTATGGAGCCTTTGCTGGATACGTTTTTGGTTTCCCCATCGTCAACCGACTCAAAGAACGTCACGCCGAGGAGATCCTGAACAAGGAGTTGGTCATAGAGGGGATCATGGCGATCCAAGAAGGTGATAATCCCCGCATCGTGCAGGTGCGCTTGATGGCCTTCCTCCCAGCGAGTGTTCAGCTGGCCAATGAGCAGGAATAAACCGAGGGGAAGAGCATCCCGTTCGGAGTTCACGCTTCAGCGCGTGGACAACCTAAAGGTTGAACTCCCAACGAGAACCTCCATATAAGGGGAAGACAAGGAGTCAAGGATGTCCCGGAAGAAGGGTGGCGGACATGGTGGCGGTGGGGGTGGGCATGCTCCCCTCTGGATGGTGTCTTGGGCCGACATGGCGACCCTCCTGATGTGTTTCTTTGTGCTCATGGTCTCCTTCGCCAATTTCGATGAGGGCAAGGCGCAGGAATCCATGAAAGGGATTCAAGTGGCGCTTAACCGTCCTTGGCCAATGGCCTCCAACAATTACGTCCCCCCAATTGAAAGGGCTTATCAAGAAAAGAAAAAACACGGTAAAGAAACCGACCTGGATAAGACCCGTCAGAAGGTGGACGCCATGCTCTTGAAGTCTGGACTGAGCCAGGCCATCAGTGTGGAGATGGGACGGGAAGGGCTCAGCTTGGTGGCCCTTTCGCCGGTCTTCTTCGATTCTGGCAGCGCGGAAATCCGTCCCGATGCCTATGCCACATTGGGGACAGTGGGCGAGTTCCTTAAAGAGTACCAAAACGAGGTCCGCATCGAGGGGCATACCACCACGGTCGCGCCTCCGCCGGGTTCGGCCTTCCCAACCAACTGGGAATTATCCGGTGCCCGTGCGAATGTGATCTTAAGGTACTTCCTCGACAAACATGGCATCGATGCCAAGCGTATGAGCTATGCCGCCTATGGCTCCGAGCGTCCACGGGTTCCCAATGACTCGCCTATCGGACAACGGTTTAACGATCGTATCGAAATCAAGCTCCTTACCACGGAGGAGGGCGAGGATGTGGGCGGGTATCTGAGAACCCGGCATGAACAGATCCCCGACAACACGGAGGTGGTCCCGGTTCAGCCACGGGACAATGGGACAAGCCCGAGACCGTGAG
>CAYRBI010000002.1:91520-119729 GCA_964422415.1 uncultured bacterium
CCCCGCTCGGGGATGACAGGCTTATACCCAATCAATCCCAGCTGCCGTTTGATATGGATGAAGACCGGATCTCCCTCGGTGGGTTGCCAGAAGGGAATCGCAAGGCATACACGTCCACCTGGTTTCAGCACGATGCGGATCTCGGCGAAGGCGGTGACATACAACCGCTCCAGAGACTTCGATAACTCGACCGCCGCTTTCCGGGATAGTCCCCCCCGGATCGGAGGTCCCAGATCACCCTCTCCCACCACTGCATCAAAAAAAAGCGGTTCCACATGGGAGGACAACATCCGTGCATCGATCTTTTTCAGGGGGACATTGGCCTCGCTTGGATTCTTGCGCGCGGAGGCATACCACAGCAGGTTCTCACGCGATTGTTGAAGAGCCTCCTCGCGGAAATCACTGCCCATCACCTCGAATCCCAACAAAAGGCCCTCGATGAGGATCACCCCCGAACCACAGAAAGGATCAAGCAATCGTTGTGTCTGCCGGGTTCGAGCCAGATTAACCATCTGACGTGCGAGTTTGGGTGGTAACAGCCCACGACGGCGGGGACGGTTAGGCTTGCCCAGGTCCCGCTCGCTGTAGTCCGTGGGAGAGAACACCCAGACCGTCCGGCCGATCTGGATTTGTCCCGCCATATCACGCCACAAGCACACCTCCGATTCACGCTCGTGGAGACGCTGCTCGTAAACCTTGGTGGGGACCAGCTCGGTATCCCCAGGTGCGGGACGTTCCTCGCGGCCATGGGTCTCGGGCGTTTGTTGGATGAAATCGCGGATGATCTCCCGCAGCTTCTCACGTTGACGCTGAAGCCCCTCGGAAAGACAAGACACCGCCCAAGGCCCATCCGGAAAGATGAAGGGCGACTGCCAGAACTCATCAGCCACCTTGTCTGACCAAGTTCCGGCTGGGCGGAGAGCTCGGATCGCTCCCCCCAATTGCTCGCAAAACGGGCGGATGGCCTGGACTGATTCATCCAGGGTCACTCCCGCCAGGTGGTCTCCCACTCGCTCAGTATTGGCCCCCGCAAGGGAAGCCACTTGCCGGAGCTCCTCCCAACAGAGCTCCGTCTCCCGTCCCAATTGAAAAATGAATTCGCTCACGGGATCAACGTTAGCCGAAAAAGCACGCGATCCCAAGGGTCTTCTCTCACCGGTCGGAGTTCACGCTTCAGCGCGTGGATGTGTCCCGCATGTTGTTCACGCTTTAGCGTGTATAGACACCTCTAGGTACAACTGAATACAAGGCAAACATGCTGAAGCATGAACAACAAACGGGACAACCTAAAGGTTGAACTCCTATTTGCGCGAATACACCAGGTATTTGAACTCATTCCATTCGGGATCCTCTTCTGCTCCCACCCGCTCGATACGGATCCGGATCAGCTCCTTCCCCTTTGTGTAGGAGGTGGGGATCTCGAAATCGGTGTCGAGCCACTGCTTGATGGGATTCCGGTCAGCGATGTACCAGTCTCTCTCCGTGACCGGTTTCTCATCGACATACACCTTGGCTCGTTGTCTGCCCTTGGATTGATCGCATCGTAGACGGAGACGTACCCCTTGGTTGGCTGGATCGATCCGGACACGGAAATCACTCGCTCCTGTGAAGGCCCGTCCCGCTTTTTCTTTCACAAGTGTCTCGTCCTCGTCACCCTCATAGAAGGATTCGAGGGGACCGGTCCAGGTCTGGCCGGAGACATGGTAGTCATGACCGGTCTCCGAACGCAAATCGCCCACATCCACTGCATCCGTAAGGTGTAGCGCGGGCTGATCCAGCCCATAATAGAAGACCACCCCAGAGTGATCCATCGGGGCATCATTCCTTCCGCCCGCCTCGATCCCGAAGCGGAGTCCATTCTCAAAGGGATACCAGTCTCCCATCAAAACCCGGGTCATGGAGAAGGCATACAAGGGTGGTGCACTTCCATCATAGCCGGAGGCGGGATTCGCCTGGGGCGGAGTGGGGAATCCCCAACCATAGCAGGACCAACTCTCGGAGCCATCGCTCTCGATCTGGGGAGTCTTTTCACCATCGATATAGACACGCACATCTCCCTCGCAAGACACCGTCTTGTTATCGATGGGATATCCCGAAACCAGTCCCGCCACTATTTTTCCCCGGCCAGGAAGTGTGGCGATGATGCTGTCCTTCCCCGGTGTGACAGGGGTTTGAGGGTAATAGGCCGAGGTCCGGAAATACCCGGCGGCCCCTTCTGGATAGGAGAATCGCCCTGGTCCGGTGGTCTGGATCGTGGCGGAGATGTTGACGCTGGCCTGTCCCTTGTTGAGGATCTCAATCCGCCCCGATTTCCAGAAAGGCATCGGGAAGAAAGAGTACATCCGTCCCGAGGTCTCCATCCCATGAGTCAGGAAGCGCATGTCATGCAATCCAAACTCATTGCCGAAGAAGGCGCCCAGGGGACACTCGACATCGGGTTGTTCATGCCCATCCCAGGTGGCACGGATCCACACATCCTTTAAAGCTGCCACGCTGAAGGGCTCCACCTTCATTTCGATCCCAGTCAGAGTCCATCTCCCGGAACGCTCGAACAGGACTGCGGAGGAAGCTGGTCCTACGCTTACTGAGGCACTCTCCTCCGCCGAGTCTTTAAAGGGAAGTGGATTCTTCCCGCACTGTTTCCAGAGGTTGAGGAGGCCGTCGTAGTTCTCCTGGCCCGTGAAGGTCTTCACCCCCTCAGAGGTGGGATAGGTGTGATAAATGATATGTCCCCAGCCACCCTCCTGCTTGGCTTTTTCGAAGCCCTTAAGTTGAACCGAGGAGGTGACCTTGCAGGACTTGGCGAAGGGCATCGGCACAAAGCTGCGGATCACCCAGATCGGCCCCCGCCCGTTGTCATCCGGTCCCTGGTAGATGGCGGACAAGGGCTCCAGGAAAGGAGCTTTCTTCCCGAATTCCGATTGACGGATTTCGAAGCGTGGTTTGGGTTCGCCATCGAAATAGAAGCGGAAGATCGGCTCCGGGCTGGTGGGATAACGGTGTTGCACGAAGTTGTAGATGCAGCCCGGTCCCTCCACATCGAAGATCACCCACTCCCCGCCCTTTTGGTACAGCCACCAATCCCAATCGGCATTACCACCCGCCTTGTCGATGCTCCCCTCGTAATGGACTGTGACTCCTGGTTGGAGAAACGGCAACCGCTCGAGATGGGTCAGGTTATCCACTCCTACCGGCTCCATCCCAAGACAGGCCGGGACCAAAAGACCCGAGACAAGAACTGTTGAAAAGATGTGTTGGCATATTGTCATGGTAAGCTAGGTTAACTCGGGTAAAGGCGGTTTGTCACCCACCTTCCAGTATGGATGTCCTCACGGAGTAGCCCATGTCGATTCACGACACCCACAAAGGATTCACGCGCCAGCGGTTGTGGATTTATCATGCCCATGATCACAGGCAACCTCCTTGGAAGGGTTATGGCGGTCGAGTACAGTTCCTCTCGTGATGCCTAACGATCAACCCCGAGAACAGCTCAAAACAGCTTTGGATCTAGCCCGCGCTGGAGACTACGCGGGAGCACGGCGCGAACTGGAGGAACTCCTGCGAGCGGTCCCGGATTTCGCCGATGGCCATTACTACAATGGCCTGACCTGCCGGCGTTTGGGCGATCACGCTATGGCGCGGGCGGCCTTCGAGCGCTGCCTGGAAATCGATCCCTTTTACCACGATGCCCGGGAGCAGCTGCGGGGTCTTGTTTCCACTGATAATATCGAGGCAGGGGAGGATTCTGGTCCTGCCCAGATGAGCGAGGCTCCCATACCACCTCCACCCACTACGCCTGCTCCGCCGCCACCACCGCCTGTTCTGCCCGTGATTCCTCCCGTGGAGGAAATAACCAGGCCAGAGAAATGGGTTCCCGTGCTCGTCAAACCGGCGGGTTTCTGGATACGTGGATTAGCCTTGCTGGTGGATGTCATCCTCACCAGCTTAGCCATCGCCCCATTCCTGGATCTCCTTTTGGTGCCGTTTTATCCATATTTTGAGGGATTCGCCGGCCTGAGCCGGGAGGAGTTTACAGAGAAAATTTTGGAACAAACCTTGTCCGGCGACACAAGTATGTTGTTGATGCTGTCTCTCTTCGCCTTGATTCAACTGACCATGAAAATGACCTTTAACACCATCGTGTTCGGTTACTTTCATTATGTGAGTGGGCAGACGCCAGGAAAACGGTTGCTGGGAGTGCGCGTGGTGGATAACGCCTCGCTAGACTATCTCACGATCGGCCAATCCATCTGGCGGTATGCGGCCTCGACCTTGAATCCCTGTACCTGCATGGTGGGTTATATCATGGCGGGTCTCAATCCCGAGAAACGTGCGCTCCATGATTTCCTGGCCTCAACGCGCGTGGTTTATTCGGAAAGGGTCCCGATGGAAACCGCCGAGAAAGCCTCCACTGTGGCGTTAATCCTCTTGGCCGCTTTTGGTGGCTTCTTCAGCCTGACGATGGGCTAGATCCTCAGGTCTCCATCCGCTCAAGGAGACGGTAGTAACGTCTCACGGTTCCCCGGTTGAGCCCGAGTTCACGCGCGGTTTCGCGGATGGAGTCACCCCGGCGGTAGTGGTTGGTGAGAGCCTCTACCATCTGCTGGGGAAGACGGCTCTTGAAACTGACTCCGCACCGCCGTGATGAAAAGGTCCGGCCACAGGTCTTGCAGCGGAGGATATCTCCCCGGCTGCCATCATAATGTTGATGAAGAACAATCTTGCAGCCCCCCAAGGAATGGTACTGGCAACAATCCTCGAAAGGTTCGATGCCATCCGCCAAGGGAGCAAATGGTGATGTCTCCTCCTCCGCTGGGGATTCTTCCACCACCGGAACACTATGGGTGATCAACCGCCGTGTGTTCCGTCGATAGGAAGAGTAGTCCCCATACGACTCCCCGTCGGGATCGGGAAAATTGAATGAATACTCAGAAGCAGCCATTCCCTCCGGACTCCTTTCTAGTAAACCCTACGCCAAGGCGGTACGTGGTCCGGCGGGTGCTTTTTCGCAGCCACCCGCCGGACTGTGTTCACGGAATAGCCTCAATCGAAGTCCTCGTTCATTTTTCTAATCAGGATCTTTGCCAACTCATGCTCCTGCCCCCCGCGCATGACCTAAGAGAAGAGCGGGCAAGAGGTTACGGAGGGTAGGCGGGACAGACCGGAAGGTATGAGTTCAGAAGGGTACGTTTGGAATTGAGCTGCTGGGTGCCTGAAGAAGGCCAATCTGCTCAGTTTTCAACAGATCCCTTCCCTTGAAAGGAGGGTTTTTCTATGGTCACTCAGACTCACGAGGTGTCCTCCATGACCCAACCCTATGATCTGATCACCCTGGGCGAGACCATGATCCGCCATTTCACCCGTGGACTACGGCGCCTGGAGCAATGCGAGGACCTGGGTTTCTCGATTGCGGGAAGTGAATCCAATGTGGCTGTGGCGGCCTCCCGTCTTGGTCTGAAATGCGGTTGGATCAGCAAACTGGCCGATAATCCCTTGGGCCGGAAGATTGAACGTGAGATTATGGTCCATGGGGTGGATGTCTCCCGCGTTGTCTGGACTCCGGATGGCCGGGTGGGCAGCTTTTATATCGAGTTCGGAAGTCCACCCAGACCAACCCAGGTTCTTTATGACCGCCAGGGGAGCGCGGCCTCATTGTTAACCGCACGGGAGGTGGATTGGGAGTATGTACGTGGAGCCAAGTGGTTCCACACCACGGGGATCACCTGCGCGCTCAGCCAGCAATGTCTCGAAACAGTGCGCGAGGGGATCGGGCAAGCCCATGCGGGCTCCACCCTGGTCTCTCTTGAACTCAACTACCGCCAGGCACTCTGGACACCCCAGCAGTGCCGGGAGGTGATCATTTCCCTCTTACCCAACCTCGATCTGTTCATCTCGACCTCGGAGGACATCACGCGCGTGCTGGGATTCAACGGATCTGGTTCAGAACAAGCTGAAAGGATTCAACAAGAGTTCGGTCTCTCGCGGATACTTCTCACATGTGGCAGTCAGGGAGCTGTGTGTCTGGAAAAGACCAACGGCCTTCATGAACTCTCCTTCGAGCGCTTTCCCATCACTGTGGTTGACCGCATCGGTGCGGGAGATGCCTTCACGGCGGGATTCTTCACGGGGATGCTGGAGGCGGATATCGATACCGGCCTCCTGTATGGCGCCGCCGCCTGCGCCCTCAAATACTCAATTCCCGGTGATCATGCGTTGATCTCCCGGAGGGAAATGCTCGAAGTAGCCGAGGGAAGGACGAAGCCACTCAGTCGTTGATCTTGCGGACTAGGTTCAGACAGTCAATAACCAGCTTACGCATCTCGCTGAGTTTCTCGCGCTCGCTGAACTCAGGGTGGATGTAGGGGTTGCGGGTGTGTTGTACACGGATCAATAGCAAACCCAACAAGGTCACTTCATCCTCGGTCAATCCCTGCAGACCCAGGGGATTATGGATCACCACTTGGCCATCGACATTACCAAAAGAATGCTCCCGTCCGAACAGATACGTGATGACCCCCAAAGCCTTGAGTCCATCGGCCTTGTACTTGTCTCCATGCTTGGCCATCCGTTCCAGGATCTGCTTGGAGAGATCGGGGGTGAGTTCCTGCGAGATCACACGGTTGAGAAGCAAGTAACGCGAGAAACCCAAGGTGAGATTGTCCGAGCCCATGTCGTAGAGCATACGGACGAGTCTCTTCAGATCCGGGGAGCCAATCAACTTGGAAAGGCGTTTCCCCAGGCGTTGCTTCACCTCGTTCTCGACCGTGAATGAGAAAGAGAAGCCAGCATTGCGGGCGAGTCCACTATCGGAGTCAACCCCGATCTGAGTGTAGAGTTGTTCCGCCGCGAGGAGCATGGCTTGAGTCTCGGTATCGAAAACATCCAGCGGACCAAGAACCTTTTCCAAGCCGCTGGTGAGAACCTCCTGCTGGCCGGAGTGAATCCCCTGGGGAGCTGCGGTGGCCAGAGAATCCTGGCGGGCCACCAAAGCCCGGTCCCGCAGCTGGCTCACCCAATCATAGAGCTCACCCTTGATCGCATTATCGAACTTGATGGTCCCGATCAGACGGTTGATCTCCTCCTCGAGCGGAGCCGCCACGGTGGAGTCGTAGGCATCCATCACCTTCTCGAAACGTCCCTTGAGCGAACTCAGGGTGCGGATCTGGTTGAAGACCTCATCCAGGCAGTCATAAAGGCGTTCCAGTTCTTGATCGATGCGGCTCTTGGAGATAACCGCGGTAGCCCCCAGTTCATGGGCCAGGGCCCCCTCCTCAAAACCACCCACCGCCGAGACCATGATGACTGGAATGAGGGGATAACGTGCCTTTACCTCGCGGATCAGATCCAACCCTTCGGTGCGGTGCGACATATCGAGATCGGTAATCACCACCTGTGGATGCTTGGTCCGGATCTCCTCCAGGGCACTGCGCAGGCCATGGCCCTCGGTGACTTGATAATCAGCGAATTCTAGATTCCGCCGGACCGCCTCGCGGTAGAGACGGTTATCATCCACCACCAATACCCGGCGGGGCGGCTGGCTCATACCGATTCGGCTTTCCAGGAGCGCGTTCCCATTTCTTGAAACCGCGCGAAGTCCTTGGCGAGATTCCCCGGCGCGAAGAGGGCATTCCCGGTGACAATCCATTGCGCTCCCACCGAGGCGAGATCCGCGAGATTCCCCTCGTTGACTCCACCATCGATCTCGAGCACCACTCGTCCCCCCGTACGTTCATCGATCAGTTGCCGTAGACGGCGGATCTTATCACGGCAGGGCTCGATGAAGGATTGCCCCCCGAAGCCGGGATTGACTGTCATGAGCAGGACCAGGTCCACTGAGGGCCACAGATACTCCAGGACATCCAACGGCGTGGCCGGATTCAAGGCCAGCCCCGCCATTTTTCCACGATCCCGGATTTTCTGCAGGCTACGGTGCAGATGGTAACCCGCCTCCGCATGCACCGTGATGCAGCTGGTGTTCGGAAAATCGAATGCCTCGGTCCAATGGTCTGGGTTGGTGACCATCAGATGGACATCAAAAGCCAGATCGGAAGCCTTCGAGAGAGACTTCACCAGGGGTGGTCCGATCGTCAGGTTGGGCACAAAGTGTCCATCCATTACGTCCAAATGCAACACCTGGCACCCCCCCTTGGCGAGCTCCCGGACCTGTTCGCCCAGACGGGTGAAGTCGGAGGAGAGGATCGAAGGCAGAATTTGAAAGGTACTCCGGGATAAATGGTCAGAAACACTCACTGAATCAACTGTCCAATCTGAAGATTGATGGTGGCTTTAGAATCCAGCCGCTTGCCTGGGGCTGGATCCTGCGCAATCACCTTGTTCCGTTGCGCGGGATTACTGGTTTTCTCCTGGTTGAAACCGATGGAGAAGGGTGTGTCTTTGAACTGCGTACGAACTTGATCCTCGGTCTTCCCAATCAAATCTGGCATGACAAAGGCCACCGGCCGTGGCCCGAGACTGACCAGGATATCCACCTGAGTGCCTCTGGGGACATCGGAGTTTCCCTCGGGATTGGTGGCGATGATACGGTTTGCGGCGACTGAATTGTGATAAGCATGAGCCTCGATGCCCACTGGCAAGCCCTCTGGTGTAAGCTTGAAGGGGACATCCTTGATTTCACTCCCGCGCAGATCGGGAAGCTTCGTTTTCTCGACCGCGGCCGCTACCTCCAGAGACACATCCCGCCCGATTTTGACCTGGGTGAGAGCCTTCGGGCTTTGCGAAACCACCGTACCCTCACGGAACTGAGGCGCGCTGACCCTTTTGGTGTCCGCCAAGATCAGATCAGCCTTGCGAATCAGATTCACTGCTTCTTCGAGTGGAATGCCTGTCAGCAGGGGCATCTGCACGGTGGTCTTCTTCCCCAGTTGCATATACATCAGATACCCCGCCACCATCGAAAAGATGGAGACGAAGATCAGGGTAAAGATAAACATCAGGCATCCGCGAAACATTATCCCGCCGTTTCCTTGCCAGAATGGGATTCCCTCAACTCGTCAGGAGCAAAACCAATCCGGCGCACTTCCTCCTCCAGGATCACTCCCGCATGGGAGTAGGCCAACTGCTTCATCCGCTCCGTAAGTTCCAAGACATCCCGGGCCGAGGCCTGGCCACGATTAACCACGATGTTGGCGTGTTTTTCAAACACATACGCATCCCCACACGAGAGTCCCCGTGCGCCCGCTTGGTCCAGGATCAAACCCGCCGCAATCCTCCGTCCCCCCGGTGTCTCCGGTGGGAGGTTCTTGAAGAAACTTCCCGCTGTGGCAGCTCCATGCGGCGGGTGTTTCTCCGCGCGCAGGGCCAAGGTCTCACGGATCGCTCCGCTAATGCGTTCACGGTCTCCCAACCCCAGACGAAGGCGTACGGACAAGATGGCGTCCTTGCTCCGTTTTAGACGAGACTCACGGTAACCGAATTCAAGATTATCTGACGTTACCCGCTCGATCCCACCGGCAGATGTAATCAAGTCAACCGATTCGATCAACTCCCCGATATTCCGGCCATACGCCCCGGCGTTGCCTACGACCGCGCCGCCCACGCTACCGGGTATCCCCGCTAAAGCCTCGCATCCCGCCAGACCCCGCGCTTCGGCGAAAGAGACCAATTCCATCAGTTCCACTCCCGCGCCAGTCTCCACACATTCCAAGGAGTTGGCCTTGATCCCCACAACCTGGTTGACGATGACCACTCCATCAAAACCCCGGTCGCTGAACAAGACATTGCTGCCCCCACCCAACAGAAACCAGGGTAATCCCTCTCTGGTGCACTCACGGATCAGCGCTCGCAGTTGGTCACCTGTCTGGACAGTGATACACCAACGCGCCGGCCCCCCAATCCGGAAGGTGGTCTTCTGGCGTAAAGGTACACCCTCCTCCACAGCAATGCCGGGTAAAGAGGACTGGATATGCTCTCCCCAATCCCTCATGGTTCCGCAGATTGTAGGACAGAAAGAGGTCAGCCGGGAGTCTCCTCACCACGCTCTCCAAAACGATGCGGGGGAATAAGCTGGCTTCGCCAAGAACTGAATGCTGCCATCGGTGGGGCGGCTGACCTCAATCCCATTAATCTTGGGACCCGTACTCAAGCGGAAGGTGCGTTTCTGACCCACGACTCCATTGGCGCCAATCTTAAAATGGAAATAGAGGACCGGTTGCGCGATGCCGGTGCTGGGAACCGGTTGGTGTGTACGCAACGAGACCAGCAATCGTCCCGATCCCTCGACGGTTACCTGCAAGTCTTCCTGTCCCAGTCCAGGCACAACAGCGGTTCCCTGCCAGGTCAGGTAGAGCGAGTCAAAAAAGAGCCTGAAATCAAACTGTTGGGCATCCTCCTCCTGCGTCGCCACCTGAACGGGATACAGCACTGTCCAGCCGGGAACCCCCGTGATGGCGGGAAGTGAATAGTTGGCTTCGAGAATACGATCAGCCGCCATCACTTCCCCGCCCTGCCGGAAATACAGGCGTGAGCCCGGGTAGATCAGAAAAGGGTCATCACTCACTACATTGGCGGCGTTTACCCCCACCACTCCCGCCGGAGTGGAGAAAGAATTCCCGGTATTCTCACGCAAACTGTACAGGATTGTTCCAGGCAATTTGGACAATGGGCCAAACCGGGAGAACAATAACATGCTGTCATCCCGGGTAATGAAGGGATCACGTTCATAATCGAGTGTGTTGATCCCGGTGAGAAAGGACCATGCCCCAAACTTCTGCGATGTGCTCTCGCGTGTGGCACAGGCAATGTCGGTCTGTTCGGTAAGGCTTGTTCCCGAACCGCTGGGAACCTTACGGATAACCTCCAAGTAGACCTTTTTTTCATCGCCCGTGAGTGATCCCAGATAACCCTCAAAGGAAGAAGTACCTTGGGGCCCCACTGAAATGGGGGTGCCAAAGACCGAGCCGGTGTTCGCGCGCGTGGCCATGAAGATTTCACGGACTCTGGAGGAACTCAGACGGCGTGTGAAGTAGATCCGTAGATTATCCACCGAGAGGAAAGGTCTTTCCTCGATGTATTTAGTCGTGGATAATTCAGCAATTCGCGTATAGGTTATAAACGGGTCATCCGGATTACTCCGCAGGGCATGGTAGAGATCACCCGAAGACTCAAAGAACATTTCCAGTTCATCATCCCGGAGGCAGGGTGTCGCGGCTCCCGCCATCGGCGACTCCTCAAAAACCGTGGTGGGTGTATCGAATTTGAATTCAGCCCGCGCAGCTTGTAGCAAGGCCAGGAGCACAAATGAACAAACAAATCGGTGGATCATACGAACAGTATAGCCGTCATCTGGAAATGCTTCAGTCCCTGATGAAATCTCATTTTGCCAATTGCTTTCCTGTTATTTATATGATATATCTATCAATTCATACGTTTCTGAGGGATGGTGATGTTATTCGTAGAGGGGGCAAGAAGCCAGAGGAGTGGCGCGAGGGCCCTTTGTGTCTGTACCCAGCAAAAGGGTTGGGCGCTGCCCACTCCGTGGTTGTCTGCCAGGGGACCGCGGTAGAAGAAACCAGGGAGTAGCAGCGGATGGTACCGCCAGAATTGCAACTTGAACTCCAGCTGGAAAATGGGATTTTGGTGGTCTGTCTACAGGGCCCTCTAATCGCCCATACAATTCCCTCTCTAGCTCTCATGCTTGTCGAGGAAGAGAGCCGCCACCCGGATCTCATTGGCCTCCATTTCGACTTCTCCCAAGTAGAATATATCGATTCTCGAGCCATCGGAGCCCTGATTGGTTGGCACACTCATTTCACCAGCCGGGCAGTCGACTTCCGGATCCTGAATCCTGTTTTGCGTGTTCGAGAGACACTGCGGATCACTCACATTGATACGTTGCTCGAGCTGGGACCTCCTAGTGAGGATGACCGGACCCAGTTGGCCCGCAAGGTATCGGCGCTGTGGCAATCCCACGAATATATCCAGAAAATATTGAGTGTAATTGGCGAAGGTCTCATTGGACTGAATCCATTGGGCCGAGTCCTCTTCGTGAATCCCGCCGCGGAACAACTCCTGCATATCAAGGAAGATCTGCTCCTTGGCCGCCCCTTGGATGAGCTCCTACTCTCCTCGACGGCGAGTGAACGGATCTCAGGCATCCCGCCGGAGGATATCATCGCGGTAGCTCGTGGTGGACGTCCTGTCTGGAGAGGTGAGATCACACTGCAACACGGTGGGGAATCGCCCACTTACCTGGCGGTGGTGGCTTCGTCGATTGTCCTGGCGGGACACTATGAGGGGGTATTAATCGGCTTACGCGATATCACCAAGCAACACGCGACCAGCGAGGCCATACGTGAGAGCGAAGCCAGATTCCGCATTCTGTATGAACTCTCTCCCATCATGATGTATTCGATTAATGGCGAGGGATGTATCTGTAACGTCAACGCAATGTGGTTGGAAAAAACAGGCTACAACCGTGAAGAAGTCTTAGGCCGGAACGCCGATTTTCTACTCTCGATCGATCCACATTTGTGCGGAACCAGTATCACCACCAGATTCTGGGATGATGGTCCTGTCCGGGACATACCCCTTCAATACCTCCGCAAGGATGGAACCTTACTGGATGTGCTCATCAGTGCCGATCCAACCACCGGACCCGATGGAAAAAGGATCGTCTTGACTGTTGTCCAGGATGTCACCGACCAACGTCAGGTGGAAAAGGCGCTACACCACCGGGATGCGATCTACCAATCAGTCAGCTTCGCCGCGCAACGATTCCTGAGATCCTCGGAATGGGAATTGAGCATTCAGGAGGTCTTACAGCGTCTTGGCGAAGCGGCAGATGTTAGCCGGACGTATGTGTTCCAAAACCGGATCACGGCGGAAGGGAATCTGGTTTCCGATCAAAGATATGAGTGGGCCGCATCTGGAATATCTCCCCAGATTGACAATCCCGGAATGCAGGGGCTCTCTGGCCTACTATGTGAATCAGAATGGTTTGGCAGTGTTCTTGGGAAAGGGGAGGTCATTTATGGCCATCTCAGGGATTTTCCCCAATATACACGTGATCTTCTCGCTGCCCAGAAGATCCAGTCTTTCGTGCTAGTCCCACTTTTCGTCAATGAATCCTGGTGGGGGTTCATTGGCTTTGATGAGTGCCGGTCGGAGCGGGAGTGGTCGTCCATCGAGATCGATGCTCTGCGAACCGCCGCCTCCATCCTGGCGGCTGCCATCCAACGGCGCGCCAATGAACAGGAACGGATGAGCCTTGAGGCTCAAGTTCAGCAAACCCAGAAACTCGAAAGCCTGGGTATACTGGCGGGCGGCATCGCGCATGACTTCAACAATCTGTTGTTGGGAATCCTTGGGAATGCCGACTTGGCCTTAATGGAATTACGGACTGAATCACCCGCCCGTCAGCACATCGAGGATGCGGTCAAGGCCAGCCAACGCGCCGCCGAGTTATGCGGCCAGATGCTGGCCTATTCAGGACGCGGTAGTTTTGTCCTGCGCCCCCTGGATCTCTCCGTGTTGGTGGAGGAAATGGCCCATCTGCTGGAGGTTTCGATCTCCAAGAAGGTTTCACTCAGCTACAACTTTTCGCCACGCATCCCTCCCGTGGAGGCGGATCCCACCCAACTCCGTCAGGTGGTCATGAACCTCATCATCAATGCCTCTGATGCTATCGGAGACCAGGTCGGCCAGATCAAGATCACCACGGGCATAGTCAGTCTGGACCAGCCCACACTGAGTAAGCTGCTTGTGGGAGGTGATCTCACGGCGGGTAACTATGCCTTTCTCGAGGTTGCCGACAGTGGTTGTGGGATGGACCGGACCACCATCGAACGGATTTTTGATCCATTTTTCACCACCAAGTTCACTGGCCGGGGTTTGGGTCTGGCGGCGGTCCATGGGATTGTCCGTTCGCACCATGGCGCGATAGACATCAAGAGCGAACCGGGACACGGCACCCGTTTCCGGATTCTGTTGCCGGTAACCAACCTTCCCCTTCCGGATCTTTCCACGCCGGCCTTCAAACGGACCGAAAGACGGGGTTCTGGTACGGTTCTGGTGGTGGATGACGAGGAGATTATCACCGATATCGCCACCAAGATCCTCACTCATGCCGGCTTCCGGGTGCTGACCGCTAGCAATGGCCGTCATGGCGTGGAAACCTTCTGCTGTCATTCTGATGAGATCGATGCCGTGATCTTGGATCTGACCATGCCAGAAATGAATGGCGAGGAAGCGTATAGCGAGATGATCCTGTTGAAAACGGATATCAAGGTGATCCTTTCCAGCGGTTACAGCGAGACCGAAGCAGCTACCCGCTTCGCGGGCAAGAACCTGGCGGGATTCATTCAGAAACCCTACCGTCCCAATGTTTTGATCGAAAAACTGAATGAAGTGCTCGGAAAATAAATCCCGCCGCTAGAACGAGAAGGATATCATCACCTCGTCTGCACCCAAAAAACTGGCCCCGGAGGTCACCCCCCGGGGCCATGTTAGTGTTTTGATATTCCCGTATATGCAGGAATATTATCGCGGGTACTGCTACTGCACCTTCTCCACCTTGGCGGAAGCAATCAATGACTTGAACCAAGTGCTCAAGGCCTTATCTTGCAGAGCTTCCTTGATCTGATCATTCACCTTCTCAATCGGATCGGTTCCCGCTGGGTTGTGCTCCGTAACCTTGATGATGTGATAGCCAAACTCGGTTTCGACTACCTCGCTGATGTCGCCGGGCTTGAGAGTGAAAGCCGTCGCCTCAAAAGCGGGGACCATTTGTCCCTTCTCAAAAGAACCAAGGCTGCCACCCTGAGCCTTGCTCGGGCAAGAGGAATTTTCCTGGGCCATTTTGGCGAAGTCCGCTCCCGCCAGAATCTGCTTACGGATATCCTCGGCCTTGGCCTTCTGGGCATCCTTGGTGGCTTGATCGGCGCCCTTCTCGGTTCCCAGGAGGATGTGGCTCGCGGTCACCTGCTCCTCGTGCGTGAACTCTTTCTCATGTTCTTTGTAGTAGGTTTCCATCTCAGCTGAGGCTGGGCTGGGCAGAGTGGCCTTGTATTGCTTGACTGTGTTGGCCAGGAGAAATTCCTTCCGCATCTCCTCCTTGAGCGATTCCAGGGTCATGTTCTGCTCGGCCAGTTTCTTTTTGAACTCATCCTCACTGGGGAAGTTAGCGGAGATCTTCTTGATTTCCGCATCCAGATCAGCGTCGCTTACCGTGACATTGTTCTTCTTGGCGTAGTCCCGCAGCTGGGACTTCAGCACGATCTGATCCAAAGCCTTGGGCTCGAACTGGGCGCGGTATTGTTCCAGCATCTGGGGGGGAATCCTGCCACCTCCCATGCGATTAAGCATCGCGGTCATCTCCTCATCCACCTGTCCCTGAGTGACTGGCTCGCCATTCACATTCGCAACCACCTTCTTAGGATCCTTCGGCGCATCGGCGAGTTGGGGATCGATGGTGATACTTCCCTCGGCGGGCGCGGCTTGTGGTGGCGCGGCCTGATCCGCCGCCGGCTGGGGATCAGTTTGAGCGCATACACTCTGCCCAGCCAACACCAATAGGATGACCGCCAGCGCCATCACCAGTGGTAACCAGTTTCCTCTGACCTTTTGTGAAATAGAACGCATTTGAACCTCGTTGATATAAAAAGCATTGATCCTTGATGGGGAGAGCACGGCTCAACCCCTCAGTTCAAACTGAGCACGGCTCTCTCACGGTAAGGAAGAGATCGCCTCTTACGGTGGGTCGGAGAGAAGTCTTGCGACTGGATGCCACGTTTTCAGCGGGAACTTAAGGGTAGCGTAAACAAGCCGCCCGGTCTTCGCAAGGGCTGGTCCTTTACGGATGTCCCTTGAAGCCAGCGATCTCCTTTTTCAACTGATCCAGATAAAAGTGGCCATGGGTCTTGGAAGGTTCCACATCCTTGCTGACCTCGGCGCTGGGTTGTTCGCTGAGAACCCATTCATTCCAGGAGACGACCATGGCGAATTTGGGCCCAATCTCACAGGCTCGCGCCCATTGTGAACGGAAGGTCTCTCCATTCTTCCGCGGGGCCTCGGGGATATACCCGGCTTCTCCAGGTTCGGCCTGACGCCGTTGACTGGCGGTGACCACCATGGATTCCGGATACCCGTCATGGACCGGATAAGTCTGGAGTCCACGATCCTCCCAGGACCAGTAACCATACTTGCTCACCAGACAGGGAGTTCTCAGATTCCCCTGCTCGGTCACATACCCTGTCATCCACCGTACCGTAAAACGGTCATCATTCCACCGCGGGACACCCTCTTGCCAGGGGGAGGGGGTGTTCACATAGACCACGAGAAGCGGTTTCCCCAGGTAGTCCTGGAGGAGCGGACGGTAGACCGGATTGGATACATAATCCCGGTAAACCTGATCCGCTTTCTTCTGGAGACGGCCATCAGTGGCGGCTTCGGGGGCACCGGTCACTCCCAGGAAGATGCTGATCTTGGGGTGCTTGGGTAGTTTGGCGTACTCCTCGAAGATGACCTTGACACTGCCCTCGATCATGTCGAATACAGGATTCGGGGTTTCTCCGGGGGTGTAGGTCACATTGTTGGACCAGTCGATCCAGATAAAATCCACACCTGCATCCGCAAGCCACTCCGCATGTTGGCGGATCACGGCCCGGTCATCGGATTGATAAAAACCCAACTCCGGCTCTCCCCACACATGATGCCAGGGGAGCTGGTGATGCCAGGTGGTATAGGCGATCCCCACCAACCGCTCCAAGGCGGGAACCGGCTTGGCCAAAAGATTTTCGTATTCCTTCACCGCGTCAAACAATCCTTCGTTCGCATGTGAGGTTTTCGCCAGTTCCAGCCAGTCTAACGCTTCCTTCTCGCTCCAGCCCTCCATTTTCCGGAGCAGGATAGCTATCGCGGCTGGTCCCGGATTTGTTCCTGTTGTGCAGTGGATATAGACAGGCTTGGTAGTGGAGGCCACCGCTTCAGTGATCGCTTGGATCTGCTTGGGTTGTACCCGTTTACGGTTGATCGGAATGTGCAGATAAGTGAATCCCATCCGTTTGGCTGTCTCGAAATCAGGTGTGGCATCCTCGACACTGATAAGATCAGTGATCCCGAGTTCCTTGAGGGATTGGAAAGATACCTCCCCCTTGGGACGCGATCCGCTGTAGAACCTTGTTCCCACCCGGTAGAGTTTGGAGAGCCCTTCCTTGGAGATATGCTCGATGGTGTGGCTCGCGCACTTGACTGGGGCCGCTCCCTCCTGGGCCGATACGGACAGGCAGACGCTCATCACCACACATGCCGCCAACATCACTCCGGCCGGTTGAATCCACTTCATTGAGTTATCTCCTTCATCCACCGTTGTTCAAGATCCTCAAGGCTCTTCTTGTAAGCCTTTTGAATAGCATCTTCGGTGGATTCACCCTCGCCAATGGCCGAGATCAGGGCGCGGATACGTGACCAACCGCCTTGTTTATCGATCAGATAGTGAACGAACAGATAGGACTCGACATAGAGCTGCCCCGCCAGTGTGGAATCGCTGATGCCGGCAAACTCCCCGCCGAGATTGGAGGGCATGGGTAAGCGTCCACTGTTCAAAGAGGCAATGACTGAATCATGGATGGCCGGCTGGTCTGGATCCTGTCCGGCGGCGTTCTGCGCCAATCCTTCATGCAGCCAGACCGGAATCTTCGCCGGCGCAGTCCGGTTGTGCAGAAGGGCATGGGTGTACTCATGGAAAACCAGTTCACGCAGTTTGTCTTTTGCGTTGACAAGATCCTCTTCGGAGAAGCCAGCGATGGGCAGACGGATCTTGCCATCATAGGCCCCACCCGCCCAACTGTGTAAACCCAGGATCTGTTGGAACTGGCCAGCACTGTAGATCACCACGGGGATGGTCCCTTCTGGACGCAGAGAGAACTTCCCGATCATCTCCCGTTGGGCATCGGCCAACAGACGGCGTGTCTCCCGGGCCACATGACGCACCTCGCCACCCTCGAAGGAAATCTTGAAAACCCCCTTGTCTTGCGTCTCGAAATCTCCCGCCTCCTGAATCTCCTTTTGGACCTTTGCAATCAACTCGGCCAGCTCGGCTTGGGGAGCTCCCTGGTAGGCGCGTTGAAAAAAATCCAAGGCGGTCTCCAGGTCGTAGTCTTGATAAGCCAGCTGCCCGAGTTGGTAAAGCGCCATGGATTGCCCGGGATCCTGTTCGAGCGCTTTCTCCAGCAGTCCTTGACGGCGGCGCGCCTCGGAGCCGGGCATTGCCATGGCCTGGTCCACATACAGGGCCGCCAAGGCTAGACGTATCTGCGCCGTAAGGCCCTCATCACCAGCTCCCCCGGCCAGATCCCGAGCCTCGGTGAGCTTCTTCTCGCTGGAGGCATAACTCCCCGCCAGACGTTGCTGGTTGCCATTCCCCGCTACGGCGAAAGCTAGGTTTTGCTGGACCGTGGTTTCAGCAGGAAGCAACTGCCGGGCCTTGCGCAGGACCTCCTCGGCGGTGGCATAATTCTTCTTACCAGCCTCCTGAACTCCCTTCTCGTTATAAAGAATACCCAGCAACTGGTTGCGTTCGATGGAGGACAACTTCTGGGCATCCGGGCTTTCTTGAACCAGGCGCAATTTCTCTTCGATCGAGAGTTTCTCGAAAGCTGGGCCGAAGGGATTCGGAATCGAGAGTGGTTCCGATGTGGGTTGATATTCCAGATCCTCGGCTTTGTTTCCGAGCGGTGGCGGCGTGCTATTGGTATAGCTGCCCACTAAAACAACCTCGGTGCGTTTGCCCATCTCCAGCGGGAGGGTTCCCCGCTGTTGACTGCCACCAACATGGAGACGGTACTGGTACATTGTTCCCACGGGGGGAGTGAATACCGCCGAGGCGTCCTTAACCAGGGTTGCGGTTTTCAAATAACCCTTCCCGACACAGATGAAACGAACCTCGCCATCCACACGTGAGACGACGGTGATGACCGGCGGTCCAGTTACCTCTAAAGGGACCAGAGCGGTGGTGACCTCCACCTCCGCATATGCTCCCGTGGCCAGGAAAAGTGCGGTCATATGAACCAGTTGAAGGAAGAGCTGGCGTAGATTCATGGTACCCACATGGTACATGCCCTTTACTCAACCGTCACGCTCTTAGCAAGATTTCTGGGTTTGTCCACATTACACCCGCGCGCTACCGCGGCGTGATAGGCCAGGAGCTGGAGTGGCACCACGCTCAAGAGCGGTTGGAGTGGTTCCAGGGTATCCGGCACCTCGATCACATGATCGGAGTAATGATGGATTTGGGTATCTCCCTCGGTGGCCACGGCAATGACTTGTCCGCCACGCGCACGGACCTCCTCGATGTTGCTGATAACCTTGCCATACTGCACTCCCTGGGTAGCGATAAAGACCACCGGCATCCCCTCCTTGATAAGAGCGATGGGGCCATGCTTCATCTCCGCCGCGGGCATTCCCTCGGCATGAATGTAGCTGATCTCCTTGAGTTTAAGCGCGCCCTCGAGCGCCACCGGGTAGTGGTAACCACGCCCCAAGAAGAGCCAGTTCTCACGGTCACAGAAACGGCGCGCGATTATCTCAATCTGACTGGTCTGTTCCAGCACCTGGCGCATCTGCCCGGGGATATCGCACAATCCCTCGATCAGCGCCTCGCATTGCGCCTGGCTCATGTATTTCCGTCTTCCCAGGAAGATGGCCAACATCATCAGCACCGTGATCTGGCAGGTGAAGGCCTTGGTGCTCGCCACCCCAATCTCAGGTCCAGCATGGAGATACACGCCTGCATCGGTCTCCCGCGCGATGGTGCTACCGACCACATTCACCACCCCTAGCGCCAGGGCCCCCTTCTCGCGGGCCTCGCGTAACGCCGCGAGTGTGTCGGCGGTCTCTCCGGATTGGCTGATGGCGATGATCACCGAGCCCTCCTCGACCAGTGGATTCCGGTAACGGAACTCCGAGGCATAGGCGCATTCCGCCGGAATCTTGGCCAAGTCCTCGAACAAATAATCTCCCACCAGGCCGGCGTGCCAGGCGGTTCCCTGGCCGGTGAGGATGAAACGCCGTGCGCGCGCCAGGTCACGCGCGTGTTGGGCGATCCCACCTAATACCACCTGTCCCTCGCGGCGGCGGGCCCGGCCCCTCATGCAATTCTCGATGGCGCGTGGCTGCTCGAAAATTTCCTTGAGCATGAAGTGGGGATAGCCCCCGAGCTCATACTCCTCCAACTTGTTGTCCAACTGGGAGATCACCGGATCGATGGCCACATTATCGATCGTGGTGGTGCGGAAAGAATCCGGACACAACACCGCCATCTCATTGTCATTGAGGAAGATGACCCGCGAGGTGTGTTCGACAATCGCTCCGGCATCGGAGGCGACCACATACTCCTCCTGGCCAACCCCGATAATGAGCGGGCTGCCTCTACGCGCCACCACCAGAGTATCGGGCTCCTCGCGGCACATTACCGCGATCCCATAGGTTCCCTCCACTTCATGGAGAGCAGCCCGGACCGCCTGCTGGAGGGGCGATCCACTTGCGCAGCTCCCTCCACTCTCCTTGATCTGGCTGTAAAGATGGCCAATCAATACGGCCAGTACCTCGGTGTCGGTCTGGCTGGTGAAAGAGTGTCCTTGCTCGCTCAGGAGCTCCTTGAGTGCCTGATAATTTTCGATGATGCCATTGTGAACCAAGGCGATACGGCCCTGGTCATCCAGATGGGGATGGGCATTGGCGACAGTGGGCGCGCCATGCGTTGCCCAGCGTGTATGCGCGATACCGGTATGAGCCACAGGGATACTGCCCCCTGCTTGCAGGGTCTCCTCCAACACGCTGATTCTCCCCACTGCCCGGCGCACATACATCTCACCCGTGGAATCGATGACCGCGATGCCCGCCGAATCATATCCCCGGTATTCCAAACGCTTGAGCCCCTCGATCAGTACAGGCTGAGCCGCCCGGCGCCCAATGTAGGCGATTATCCCACACATATTGGCCTCCCCTTATCACTCGATTCCAGCCATAAACAAATACACTCAACGTTCCTGGAGGGTATGAAGTCATGTACCTTCACTGAGAGTAACTTGTGGGGGTGGGCTAGCCAAGTGGCGCAGGTCCTGATTACCGGAGGCCCCATCAAGGAAAGGAGGCCCAGTTCTCGAGGGGGGAGAACTGGGCCCCAGTGAGAGGAGAACCCGGCTCACATATGGATCCCGTAGAATCCTTCAAGCCAGAGACTCCTTATCAGGCTAATTGTCTTTATTGTTGATCCGCTTGACTCCAGTGCGAGGTATCTCAGCACCAGAAACACCCTCAGCGTGAGAACAACATACCGCTCTTCATGTATTATGTCAAGCTATCTTATTCAAATTATATAAAATCAGATGGTTATGATATTTACAAAGACCTGAAGGAATTTTTTTATTCGCAGGAAGAGACAGAAACATCAGAGAGACACTGAAAAACAACCAAAACTGGTGGCCGGAGTCCAACTCTTAGGTTGTCTGAGCACGCCAAAGCGCACAGATATTGGACACCATACAGGTTGATTGAACTCCCAACGCTGAGCCTTTTATATACACTGGGGTCATTGCTAGTTCAGGCAAGGAGCAGAGTGAGTGTGCGGCATTGCCGGTATCGCTGGTTTTGAGGATGAGGATCTCCTGCGGCGGATGACCGCGCGGCTGTGCCACCGGGGGCCGGATGGAGAGGGCTTCCATTTCGAGAAGGAGGCCTCGCTCGGTCACAGGCGTCTGGCGATCATCGATCTTCTGGGTGGAGCGCAGCCGATGGCCACCCGGGATGGCTTGGTGTGGGTCACCTTCAATGGACAGATCTACAACTACCAGAGCCTTGTTCAGGAACTCGCCTCTGAGTATCCCTTCCAAACCCACTGCGATACTGAAGTCCTGCCAGTCCTCTACCAACGTGAAGGCCCGGCAATGCTCAAACGGCTGCGGGGGATGTTCGCTTTCTCCATCTGGGACAGCCATGCGAAGCGGCTCTTTTTGGCGCGCGACCGGATCGGGGTCAAGCCACTCTATTACGCCCAGACCGGTCAGCAGCTGTTGTTCGCCTCAGAACCCAAGGCACTGCTACTCCATCCCGGGGTGGACCGGAGCATCGATCCAGTAGCCTTGGACGCATACCTCTCATTACTGTATGTCCCCCCACCCTACTCGATCTTTCGTGGAATCCGCCAGCTCCCCCCAGGCCATACCCTGACTTGGCAGGCGGGAGAGGTCCATATCGAGAAGTACTGGGATATCGAGCCAGCTCCCGAAGAGAACCGGACCAGCCAGGAGTGGGCGGAGGAGATCGCGCCCATCCTCATGGATTCGATCCGGATGCGGATGATGAGCGATGTCCCCCTGGGTGCGTTCCTGTCGGGCGGAATTGACTCCTCCACTATCGTCTCAGTCCTCGCGGAGAATTCCACTCAGCCAGTCGAGACCTTCTGCATCGGTTTCGGTCCGGAGGGAGCCGCTTATGAGGAGCGTCCGGTGGCCAAGCGGGTGGCCCAATTCTTCCATACCCACCACCATGAGATCGAGGTGCGGGTGGATATCGCGGCGGGCCTCGAGGAGCTCGTGCGGGGCTTTGATGAGCCTTTCGGAAATCCCACCGCGATGCTGACCAGCGCGCTTGCGAAATTCACACGCCAGTTTGTCACTGTTTCACTTTCCGGCGATGGGGGTGACGAACTCTTCGGGGGTTACCCCCGTTACCGTGGACTGCTCTGGGCGGATCTCCTGGCCAGAATCCCCTGCCCCATTCGCCACCTTACTCAAAGATGGGCCGGAGCAAGGGAGACCTCCACCGCCCGTAATTATCGCCGCTGGTTGCGCGAACTGCTCGAGGGGGCACAGCTAAGCCCCACTGAGTGTTATGCCCGCTGGATGAGCTATGCAGCTCCAACAGAGAGAGATCAGCTGCTCTCGGATGGGGTCCGCCAGGAACTCGGAAATGACCGGATCGATCCGGTGACCGGATTCTTCTCACAACCCACACAAGGCGGCCCTGCTGCACGCGCGGTATATGCTGATCTGCATGGCTTCCTCCCGGAAAATGTGTTGCGGTATGCCGACCGCATGAGTATGGCGCACAGTCTGGAGGTGCGGGTGCCCTTCACCGATCATGTCCTGGTGGAGGCTCTTGCACGCGTTCCCAGTCCCCAGCACATCAGCCGGATGGCTTCCAAACGGCTGTTACGGCGGATCATGAAGGGGAGACTTCCGGAAGAGGTCCTCCGCCGCAAGAAGCTCGGTTTTAATCCCCCCATGGGAACCTGGCTTCAAGAGGACTCCAAGGGATTGATCCCGGAATGGCTCAATCTCAGCCAGATCCGCAAACGGGGGTTGTTGAACCCCGAGGAGGTCTCACGCTTAATCGGTGAGCACCAGAGCCGTTTCCGCGATCATGGGCTACGGCTGTGGTCATTGATTGTCCTCGAAGCCTGGATGAAGATGTATGTGGACCAACCATAAATCCTGGGAGGGCCGGTATGGGACTCACAACAGTGGATCTGCTCATCAAAAAGACACATGAGCATGAGGAATCCAGGAGAGTCACTTTCCTGGTCGATTCGGGTGCGGTCTATTCCGTGGTCCAGCGAGAGATACTGGAATCACTGGAAATTCATCCTCACCGCCGGCGGGTCTTCTACCTGGCGAATGGAGAGGGAATCGACCGGGAAATCGGTGATGCCTACTTCGAGTTCCGTGGAGTGGGTGGAGCCGCCCCGGTTGTCTTTGGCGAGGAGGGTGATAGCAACCTGCTGGGAGCCACCACACTGGAGTCCCTGGAACTAGTTTTGAACCCCTTCCAACGGGAGCTCCGCCCTTTGGCTTTATCACTGAAGTCTGCTAGGTTGTCTCGAAGTTTGTAGATCCTACAGGTCTCATGCTCGAACCATTTTCTGGCTTTATTGGCAGTGACGAAGGGGCCGCACCTTCTCCGGGTGTTGGAGAGTGTCCCGCATTTCTGGAGGTCATCCAGTTAGCGGACAAATTGGCGCGGGTACCGAGGCCAATTTTGATCCGTGGTGAGAGAGGAACCGGGAAGGAGCTCCTGGCCCGTTATCTTCACCGGACCAGCGGACGCGAGGGTCAGCCCTATGTGGTTCTCAATTGCGCGGCCTATAACGAGGAGCTCTTCACCGCCGAGATGCTCGGTCATGAAAAGGGGGCCTTCACCGGCGCGGTCGAGTCGCGCAAGGGGAAACTCGAGTTGGCACATGAGGGCAGCCTGTTCCTTGATGAGGTCGGCAACCTCTCACGTTCCGCTCAGGAAAAGCTCCTGCGGGTGATTGAGTACAAGGAGTTCGAGCGGGTTGGCGGGAACCGGACCATCGAAGTCAATGTAAGGGTTCTGGCGGCCACGAACGCCCCCTTGGAGGAGATGATGGAACGCGGGGAATTCCTGCGCGATCTGTATGACCGCCTCTCTTTCGCCGAGTTGCACCTTCCCCCCCTTCGCCGCCGCCGTGATGACATCCCCGCCCTTATCAACCACATCGTTGAAAGCCTTCACGATGAGATCCCCAACCTGGAGCGGAAGGAATTCTCCCCCGCCGCCATCCGTGAGATGCAGGTCTACCACTGGCCGGGAAACATCCGTCAACTGAAGAATGTGGTCGAACGTCTCTATATCTCCGATGAGGATCGCATCATCCAAGCCTCGGAGCTGCCCCTGGAAATCACCGCTGTGGAACCCCTGGGCGGCACCTTCGAGGAGCGGGTGACTGCATTCGAAAAATCACTCCTGCTCAATGCCCTCAAGGATGCCTTTGGTAATCAACGCGAGGCTGCACATCATCTCGGTATGACTTACGACCAATTTCGTCACTATTACCGCAAGTACAACCTCAGCGACCTCCTGGCGTGATCCGCCAACCAGTTGGCGTCACCGGCCAACATCACCATTAAGAGTCCCTGAATTCCTTGGTTTTTCTCTTTGGTATGGTTCATGCGAAGACGGGTAGTGAAGCAGACCGAGTGGAGATGACCCCAGTCCACTCACGCAAGGGGGAAGAGAGTTGACAAGTCGGCACCCGTTCGTTCCATCGAGGAAAACACGGGAAACTTAGGCGCTCTCTTCCCCCTGTTGCACCGGACCCGAAAACTGACCTTACCCTCCACCCCAACCCTCCCCCGCAAGGGGGGAGGGTTGGGGTGGGGGGGGCGGCCATAGAGAGAATCGAAAGGTCCGGGTGCGGGAGTGAAATAAGGACTCTCCCCAGTGAAGTTACCGGATATCCATCAAAAACGGTGGGACCGGAACATGATGGGAGGTGTATCATGAACCTTCTCGAACGGATTTCACGGTTGGTAACCGCCAATATCAACCATCTTCTGGACAAGGCGGAAGACCCGGAGGTGATGATTAAGCAACTCATCCGGGACATGGAGCAAAATATCATCGAGATGCGGCGCGAGACGGTCCGCGCGGTAGCCCGTGAGAAACAACTCCAGAAACAGATCGAGGCCGCCGGGGAAATGCTCTTGGAACTCGAGGGAAACGCCACACTAGCTCTCTCGAAGGGCGATGAGGCCATGGCCCGCAAAGCGGTTGGCAAGAAGCTGAGTACCGCCAAGGCCAAGGAGCTGATGGAGAAGGAACTCGAGGCCGCGACTCGTTCGGCGGAAGAACTTAAAACCGAGCTGTCGCGCCTGGAGGACCGGGTTCAAGAGGCACGCCGTAAAAAGGAGGAGCTGATTGCACGCAATCGCGCCGCCACCGCACATCTACGCTCGCAGGAGGCCATCCAACGCTCCAGTGCCACCTTCGATTCCATGGCCTCCGCCTTCACGGAATTCCCTCCCTTTGATCCCATGGCTCTTATGCAGGAGTCGGTTATCAGAGCGGAGGCTGAGGCCGCGGCGATGCGCGAGGTGCTCCATCAAGACATCCAGAAGGAATTAGACCTTCAACAAATGGCCGAGGAGCATGCCATTGATGAGGAGCTCGAACGGTTAAGAAAAGAACACGCGAACGTATAGAGACCTTTGAAATGAGAGCGGCGCCGTGGATTCCCGCTTTCGCGGGAATGACGGAAAGAGGAGTGGATTTATGCTAACCATTTACCTGGCGTGCCTCCTGTTCGGAGGGGTGTTGCTGGCCGTGGTGATCCTCTTCGGGGGAGACCACGACCTGGGTCATGACGTGGGTTTTGACATGCACACGGATCTAGACCACGGCGGCTTCGATCTGCACACGGATATGGATGTGCATGGCGGTGTTCCAGGGGATCTCCACACCGATTTTCACACCCATGGAGAATCGATCCCACCGGGAGAAGGCATGGCGGCGGCGGCGCAGTGGTTCAGCTTCCGCAACATCATTTTCTTCATCGCCTTCTTCGGATTGACCGGGACTGTGCTGACCTTTGTTTCCCCCTCAGCGGTCATCGCTGGAGTGGGTGCGGTCATTATGGGATTTCTGGCCTCCACCCTCTCGCACAGGGTTTTTCAATATCTACGTCAAACCGAATCTGGCGCGGGATTGGTGGAAAGCGACCTGCAGGGATTACGAGGGCAGGTGGTGATCACCACCACACGGACTACCAAGGGCAAGATTACGACCGTGGCGAATGAACAAACCTTGCAGATGATCGCGCTGACCGCGGAGGAAGCCTCCAAGGAGGAGTACCATCCGGGAGAAATCATCACGATCGTAAGGATTGAAAGTGGGCTGGCCTACATCGCGGGCGAGGATTTTATTCACTAGAGCCTTGTTGGGGTGATGTCACAACAGAAACCTCACCCCTAAATCCCCTCTCCCACGGGGTGGGGGGACATGGGATTACCCTTTTCCCCGCTTGTACCACACCGGTATGTGCGATTGGGAGAAAGGGGACATAAGGTTTGTTTTTTCATAACACTTGGAGGAGGAACGGAGTTTCATGGGAGCACAAATGGCAGTCATGGTCTTAACATTCGCTGGAATCGCTGTTGTGTGTGTACTGGTATTGATGGCTTTCATCAGCAGTTATCTGCTGATCTGTCATCCCAACGAGGTCATCATTCTCTCAGGCCGAAAGAGAACGATGGCGGATGGAACCTCGGTCGGCTACCGGATCATCCGGGGGGGACGGGCCTTGCGGATCCCGATCATCGAGAAGGCCGCGCGGATGTCACTCGAAACCATTCCGCTCACGCTTTCCGTGCAGAATGCCTATTCCAAGGGGGGCATCCCCCTGCGGGTGGAGGCCATCGCCAATGTTAAGGTGGACTCGACCGAGCCGACACTAGGCAATGCCATCGAACGTTTCCTGGGAATGCCCGAGGCCGAGGTGCACAAGATCGCCAAAGATACCCTGGAGGGTAACCTGCGTGGTGTCCTGGCCACCCTGACCCCCGAAGAGGTCAACGAAGACCGTTTGAAGTTCGCTCAGTGCCTGATTGACGAGGCCGATAGCGATCTGAAGATGCTGGGGCTGCATCTCGACACCCTGAAGATCCAAAACGTCTCCGATGAGGCGGGGTATCTCGACTCGATCGGACGGCGCAAGACCGCCGAGGTGCTTTCCGTGGCGCGGAAAGCTGAGGCGGAACGCGCCGCCGAGGCGGAGGAGGCTGAGGCCAACGCGCGTCAACGTGCCGAGTCGGCCAAGGCCCGCGCTGGACAGGCCATCAAGACCGCACAGATCGACGCCGAGCTCGAGGTCAAGAACGCTCAGGCGGTAGCCACTTCCTCTGCTCGGAAGACCGAGGCCTCCAAGACCGCCGAAGCCGAGGAGACCGAGGCGATCTCCAAACAGCGGGCCGAGGTGGCGCGCGCCAAGGCCGACCAGACGATCAAGTCATCGCTGATCGATGCCGACCAGGTAGTCAAGGTGACCCGCGCCAAGGCCGACACCACCATCGCGGTGGAGAACAACAACCTGCGTGTCCGTAAGGCCGAGCTCGAGAAAGGCGCGATCATCAAGGAGAAAGAAGCTATTGTCGCGGGCGAAAAGGCTCAGGTCCAATTCGAGCAAGAGGTCCAGCAGGAACGCATCATCCTACAGCAGAAAAAACTCTCCGCCGACATCATCGAGCCCGCCAAGGCCAAAAAGGAGGCCATGGAACTGGAGGCCATCGGCGAAGCCGCCTCGATCATCCAAGATGGTGAGGCAACCCTGAAGATCCTGCGTCAGAAGATCGCCACTTACCAGAGCGCGGGGCATGAGGGCGAACGCATCTTCATGCTCGATATGCTCCCCGACATCACCCGGATGCTGGTGGAGACAGTCGGCAAGGTGACCATCGA
>CAYRBI010000003.1:0-10467 GCA_964422415.1 uncultured bacterium
GCGGAGAAGGATGAGTTGGTTGACTACCACATCCTGGCCCTGGTATCGATTTGGTGATCGATACCAGGGTCAGGTTTTGATTTGGTTGAAGCAGGGAAAACGCGAGTCGAAGCGTATTCCCTACTTCTGAACAAGATGGGCAGGTTTCCCCGCTTCACACACACACTTTCAGACCATTCCCTCTCCCAACCACATACATAAACCACACGCTAAAGCATGAACTCCGAACGAGGACTGTTTGGAGTTCAACCTTTGGGTTGTCCCAGCACACTTAAGATTGAACAACAGACAATGAAACTTCCCTCGAATTTATTCCTTGACATCTCCCATTCTGTCATACTATCCTATGACAGAGGACGGTTAGCAGCCTGTTGAAAAAGAACGTGACCGTGGATTCCCGCCTTCGCGGGAATGACAGAATAAGTGAAATCCCTTGGAAATCGTCATTCCCGCGAAGGCGGGAATCCACAGTGCCAACAGAACTACGAGTTTTTCAACGGACGGTTAGAAGACGATGCTTATCGAGCTCTCTTTCAAATCCGGAGTCCCGGTCTATCTGCAGGTGGTGGACCAGATCAAGTACCTGGCCGCCTCAGGAGCACTACGCGATGGTGACCCGCTTCCCTCCATCCGTGAACTCGCCCAGCAACTCCGCCTTAACCGCAACACCATCGCCAAAGCCTATACCGAACTCGAACACCAAGGGGTGGTCGAGACAGTTCAAGGAAAAGGTGTCTTTCTCACGGAGAACCATTCTCCCTTCGACAAGGGGGTCAAGAAGGAGATCCTCTCCCAGGTCATCGATGCCGCCATTGTGCAAGCCCACCATTTCCAGATATCCGATGAAAAGTTCCTAAAACTCATACAAGAACGCTTGCAGGAATTTGAAAAAAGGAGAGAAAGATAATGAATCCGAATGTCCCCGCCATTGACATTCAGGACCTGGTACGAGGGTATGGCCATGCCAAGGCAGTGGATGGTCTGACACTTCAAGTCCTACCGGGACGCTGTTATGGCTTTTTCGGGCGTAATGGCGCTGGCAAGACTACCACTATCAAATGTCTGCTCAACTTATTGCGTCCAAGTTCCGGCTGGGCTCGTATCTTCGGGATAGATCCACGCGTGGACGAGGTCGCGGTGAAGAAGCATCTCGCTTATGTGCCGGAGGTGGTCGCGCTTTATCCCTGGATGACGGTACGCGGGATGCTGGAATATGCCGCCTCCTTCCGGGAGCATTGGAACCGGGACATCGAGAAAGACCTGCTGAATCGCTTTGGCCTTGATGAACGCAAACGGACCTCAGCCCTCTCAAAGGGAATGAGATCGCAGTTGGCGCTGATTTGCGCGGTCTGTCCTGAACCAGATCTATTGCTGTTGGATGAACCCACCTCCGGGCTGGACCCCATCGTCCGGCGCGAATTCATCGAAGCCGTGATCGGAAGTTATCTGGAGGGTGCCCCGGAGAAACGGACGGTCTTTGTTTCGACCCACCTCATCTCAGAGTTCGAGGGGCTCATCGATGAATTCACGATCATCGAAGAGGGCAAGAACCAGCTCACCCTGGAGACCGAAGAGGCGCGCAAACGGTTCAAACGAATCCGCCTGCGTTTCGCGGGAGAACCACCTGAGATCGAATCTACTGAAACACTGCAGGTCAACAAGAACCATTCTGAACTGGAGGTGTGTACATCGCAGTACACAGCGGAACTGGAGGAGCGTCTGAGAGGATATCAACCGGAATTGCTGACAGTGGAGAACCTGTCGCTGGAGGAAATCTTTATCGCGGCGGACCAGATGAAATGACACTCAACAAGGTGCGGTTATATAAGGAATTCCGGGCGCTGCGTACTGTTTGGTTGTTGGGTTTGACAGGGCTTGTTTTCTTGAGATTAGGCCCGTTGTTCATCGCAAGCACAGACCTGCATCAATTCTTCGACATGCTATTCTATGGAATGTACATCATTATCTGCTTTGTCCTGGGAGCGATGTCGTTTGGAAATGAGTTCGATCACGGCACCATGCCTTTGCTTCTTGCTCAACCCATCCCCAGAAAACAAATATGGTTTGATAAGATAGTCATTCTTGCTCTCTTTTTTTTATCATTTATTATCCTAAACAGTTTTATCACCAGTCTATTACGAGAATACTCCCATCACCACGGCAATCTCGGGATCGATATTTTACTGGGTTGTTATATCTTCCTTTTGGCCGGTATTGGTGGACCATTCTTTTCCTTGTATTTAAGACAAACTCACCTTGCTGTATGGACTTCTTTCATTACCATGTTTTTATTTACATCGTTCTTTCCAGGATTGGTTGTAACTTTCATTTATAAGCCATCCAATGGCAATATCGCAATATTATTCCTATTGCTTCTCACTTTCCCATGGTATGTGTGTGGATATATTCTGGCACACAACAAGTTTCTCAATCTGGAGTTAACTGCAAGTAACTCGTGGAAGAAACGATCCGAAAACAAAGATCACACCCCATCCATCAACACAAGGATTGTGGCCACATGGTTGTTTCATAACCGTTGGGGTGCGGTTCTATTCAAAGAACTCCAAATCCAAACAACAGCCATCCTGTTTGGGATTATGATCTTGCTCCTCTGGGTCGTAGTTGCCGTCTTAATGCTGATTGGCAATAAAGAATTGAATTGGCTTTTGGGCGGTGCCTCCATCATCCTCTTCCGTCCCGCTGTGTTCTTTGCGCTGCCACTCGCAATTGGAGCCTCAATAGCTTCCTGGGAACGTGAAAATGGCGTTGCGGATTGGCAAGATAGCCTACCATTTTCACGTCATTCTCAATGGGCCATCAAAGTCCTTATGGGGCTGGTGTTAACGACAGTGTTTGTCCGCTTTCTAGGTGTCATACTCGATAATTGGCTGGTCTTGGATCTCGCTCATATGAAAGGAAATTATGAGCCCGCTGACAGATGGTTAAGCAAGGTTGCTTTTGGAGCATTGGCCGCTAGCCTATATGCCTCCACCTTAACCAGATCCACACTCCTGTCTATCGTAAGTGGAGCTGCAATCTCAATGATATGTCCCTATCTCTTCCTGGTGGGGTATTGCCATGGATTTGATATGTATCGAAGTGTCTACCGGTTTGCCAGTGTGAGCAATACCGACTTGTGTTTCATTGCATTGATAGTTTATCTCTTCGGCTACTGGAACTACATCCGGCGTTGGGAGGGGATCCCATGGATCATGGTTCAGGTTGTAACTTGGCTGGGGGGAGCCTTCGCGATGGGGTGGTTCGGATCAGTGAATAGGTGAAATGGAAGCTGTGTAGAATCGTGGAGGCCATGGAGAAGGTGGAAACAGCGGAAGGGACCGCCCTTCACTCTGGACGAATCCCTTCACCGTTGTCCCGGATCAAGCCTTCACTGCTTACTGCCTCCAATTCCATGGTCTCCGGATTCTCCACGCTTTCCACGATTCAACAGTCTTCAACTTCTACTTCCCCTTTTTCTCTCCCGTAATCGGCTTCAGTTTGATATTCCGGTACCACACCTTACCGTGGTCGCCCTGCAGACGAAGCGGGCCGGCATCCAGCAGGCCACCCGGAAGGGCGCCACCAGAGACCTCGGTGAGCTTCTGCTGATCATGTATCACCTGCCCATTGAGCTTGGCGGTAAAGGTATCTCCCACCAGATGGACTTCGAGGGTGTTCCATTCGCCCGCCGGTTTGGAGGCATTCACCTTGGGGGCAAACTGGCCATAGATCGCGCCGCAATCGCCATCGCCCGGATTGGCGTTCCCAAAACTATCCAGAACCTGCACCTCAATCCGTCCACGCAGATAAACACCGCTGTTGCCATGCGCGACAGTGCGGAATTCGAGTGTCAAATCAAAATCCTTGTATTCAGCGATGGTGGCGATATCCCGTGCGCCCTCCTTGTTGGTCATGGTTTTGTTCTCCACCATCCAGAGCGGGTCTACCCGGGGCTCATGGGCCATCTGCCATCCAGTGAGATCCTTGCCATTGAAAAGGGTGATCCACCCCTCGGCATCGGGCTTGGGAGCAGTGCATTCCTCCGCCGCAAGAACAGGCAGGGGCAGAATGGAGAAAAACAGGATTAGAAAAAGGATTCTGCGGGATGTAATCAACTGGGTTCTCATGACAATTACTCCTTTAATAGAGGCGATTGAAATCACTTTGGCCCAAGGCCTTCTAGTTCATTTAACCTGGAAGACAATCATCCTGTTTTTGGATGGGAATGTCAAAGCGGACCTCACCCCTAAATCCCCTCTCCCACGGGGAGAGGGGACTTTGCATCTAGGTCATTGACGTTGAACCAGCCTTCTCTGAAACTATCCTGAAAATTGAACGGATTCAGATCCGGCATGGGGGACTCCCTGAACAACCACAGTACCAGATCCTCTTGAGGAGTATGGACCATGATGCGAGCGCGCAGTGTCTTTCTTCTTGTGGTTCTTCTCTCAATCTTTTCCAATCCAGTTTTCGCCGTTCAAGTGAGTGGGGATGTGATCAGTGTCACCGAACACATTGTCTTCGATGGACTCAAAGGCTGGGAGAAGGCTGGAGTGACCTATCGGTTGGCCTGCGGAGCCTTGCTGGTGGAGGCACCCAATGGAGACCTGCTGTGTTCATGGCTCTCAGGAAGCGACAAGGAACCCGCCACCGACAACTGTGTGCTAATGGCCCGCTCCAGCGACAAGGGGAAGACCTGGAGCACCCCCAGTATTCTGATCCCCGCTGGAGACATGGCCGGAGCAGTCACCAGTATGTATCCCACCCGCGATGGACGTCTCATCCTGTTTGGCGCACATTGGCCCTCCGAGGAACACTACACGGTCTGGCATTATTTCCGGATGGAATCGATGGACTCGGGGCTGACCTGGAGCGAACCCAAGCCTCTTGTGATCCATGACAATCATGCCTGTCTGTGCGGCCCGGTGCGTCTAGCCAATGGGGAGTTGCTCTTCCCTGTCTCTTTCTTTCAAAAGCGGGACAAGCCACTCGTTGGTCCAGTATCTCAATTGGCCTTGGCCAAGTCCGAAGAAGAGGCACTGGCCATCCCACCTACGGAAAAGGGAGATGGTGGTGGCAAGTTCTCAACTCACCTGCATGGATGTTCGGTCCTGATCGCCAAGGATGAGAACGCCACGGAACTGGCCGAGTATGGCAAGATCGGGAACCGTCCATTGGGATTGCTCGAACCCACCTGTGTGCAGCTCAAGGATGGACGGATAATCATGCTCATGCGCGCGGAGTTCGGAGGTTTTCTGTGGCGCGCGGAAAGCTCCGATAATGGCCGCACCTGGACTGAGGCCTTGCAAACCGACATTCCCAATCCCACCAGCCTGCCGTATCTGATCCGTCTGAGCGATGGGAGAATCGCTCTGATCCACAATGCCCGTGGCGGAGTGGTTGGCCAGAATGCCCATCGCGATCCACTCTCGATCTGGATCAGTGATGATGAGTTCCAGAGTTGGTCCATCAAAACGGATGTCATCACCGGCGGTTCCCTGGCCTACCCCAATCCCAAGATCCTCGATGGCAAGTTGGTCTTCGCTTATGATCACAACCGGCGTCAGGTACGGTTTGTGGAGGTGACCCTACCAAAGTGATTTTTCTGGATGAGAGGATAAGGCTACCTTATCCGCTGGAACGAGAATCCTTTCTTGTTTCAACGGCATATAGAAACTGATTCTGATGAAGGAGAGGTAACAATGAGTTGTGACCGGCGAACCTTTCTCACCGCCAGCATGGCGGTATCAGCCCTGAGCATGATGCCCAAGGTCCAGGCGGCACCCCGATTTACCCATTTCAGCCCCGCGCCCCGCGCCAAACAAGCCAGCCTGGTCCGTGGAGCCTTCTTCTTCCCACCCGCGCAAGTGGTCTTGGATGGGCAATGCGAGGATTCTTGGAATAAAGAGGAATGGTTTACCTGGCCGGGCAATCAATTCGAGCCCGAGGTTCAACAAAAGAAGTTCCTGGCCCATCTGAAGACCATCACCAACGGCATGGATCTGAAATTGGAGATGAATCCCGATCCGGTCTACACCGATGCGGGTATCCAATCTTTCATCGCCGATATTCAGGCCAGCAAACCAGAGGCCTTGTTGCTGTTTAACTTCTGGAACAGTTTCAGCGCCAAGATCTTCCCCATTCTCGATGCCTTTCAAGGTCCGATCATCCTCTATCATCCCGTGGGATCGAATCACCAATTACCACCCGAACGCTTCCGTACCGCCAAACGTGTGCAGTACATCCATGCCATTGAGGATTATGAGGCGCTCCAGCGTGGGCTACGCGCGGTCAATGCCAAGGTCCGGATGAAACAGAGCCGGTTGCTACGGGTCTCCGGAAAATTGACGGAGGAGGTAGATGACCATGAGGCTTTCTTCGACATGCCCATTCATGGCATTCCCACGGATCACTTCAATCAGTTGTTCGATGAGACACAAATCGACCGCGAAATGCAGCAGCTGCTCTCCAAGGTTCGCCGCGAGGCTCGCAAGATCACGGATCTGAGCGAGAAAGCCTTCGAGGATGCGGTGCGGGCCCACATGACGGTGGGTAAGCTAATCGAGAAACACAATGCCGATGCGATCACCATTGAGTGTCTTTTTCTCAAGCACCGTAAACCCTGTTTGAGCTTCGCGTTGAATAACGGAGCGTTGGTTCCCTGCGGTTGTGAGAATGATCTGAACGCGAGTCTGACATTGATGCTCGGGTCGAACCTGTTTGGACGGGGTGGTTTCCAGCACAATCCCGAATTCGATTTGGAGGAAAACCAATACCTCGCCTCGCATTGTACCTGCACACCCCTATTGCATGGCCCCATAAGCAAGGCAGCAGTCTATGACCTGCGGCCCTTCTTTCACCAGATGCCAAAGTCTTTAGCCCTGGATGTCCAATGGCCGGAAGGTGAGCAGGTTACGCTGTGCAAGTACCACGGAGATGAGAAGCGTATTTATGCCTGGGCTGGTGAATCAGTCACCTCACCCACCTGCCCACCGGTGGGAGGTTGCGCTACACGTGTGTTAGTCAAGTACGACAACATGCCAGATGTCTGCCAGGTTTATCCCGGCCCGCATCCCGTGCTCTATTGCGGCGATTTCGCCAAGCAACTCGTGACTTTCGCCAAACTGTACGACATCGAGCTTCGTACCAATGTTTGACACACATTTTCCTAATGTGTGTCAATCAGATAGGGGCACTACCTCACAAGTAATTGAAGGCAACATACCAGCAGGTTGGTACTGATGAATGGTTACAAAGACCAGAATTACATTCAACTCAGGATGAAGGCTCTTAAGCCGTTCAGCAGCCACACGCATGGATGTCACGATCCTCCCTTTCTCCTGGGCTGGATCGGCCAATCCATATTTACGTTCAATCCCAGCACAATCGTTATGTCCGGCTAACACCACTGTGTTAACATGGTGGACTCGCTCCGAGACCTCCTCCAGTAACCATTGAAAGATTTCAGCGTGCACTGCCTCGTGGGGATTCACCAACCACAACGAGGGACCCGGATAACTCAACTGCTCCCAACTTCCGGGTTGAAAACCAGCAGCCCAAGCAATTGCCTCCGCATTACTGCCCTGCAACCGGGGATCCACACAATTCACGACCAAAGCTGGACAGGTTGACATACGCTTCCTTCAACCTCCTTGATTTGGAAATGTGAACAAGCACTCCAAGCAGAGAAAGGATACACTCACTCTCAACAGCCAGGGGCGGATATTCTGTCTCCCTAGTGCTTTGGTGGTGATGTAGCAACAGAAACCCCGCCCCTAAATCCCCTCTCTCACAGGATAAGAAAACTTGTGGCTCCCCCTTCGCCCTCTTGTATCGCACAGGTGTGTGCGATTGGGAGAAGGGTGGTAGGGGAGATGGGGTTTGGAATGTTGCTCAACACAGTCAACAAGGCACTAGGACATTTTTAACCGTCTATTGAAAAACGAAATCGCAGCGGATTCCCGCCTTCGCGGGAATGACAGAATAAGCAAAATCCCTTGGAAATCGTCATTCCCGCGAAAGCGGCTCCACAGTGCCACTACAACCTCAAGTTTCTCAACAAGTCACCAAGGCCTACTTCAGTTCCTTGATCTTGAGGTTACGGAACTCGATCACATAACCCTCGGCCTCGACACCTACAGTCCCTTTGGGATTACCACAGTCCTCGACCTTGCATGTAACCGCTCCATTGACCCACAAGGTGAGTGTCTTCCCTTGGGCAGTCATTTCTACCGTATTCCATTCCCCCACGGGTGTGATGTGGCCATCCTTCACGACCTTGTCGGTAGTGAAGAATTTTTTATTTCCATCCACACCAGGAGTTTCTCCAAAAAGGTATCCTCCGAATTTATCACCAATCTGGCATTGGTGCCAAATTGATCCATCTTGAGAATTTCTTACATAGATTCCACTGTTGTAGCCTGACTTCCCTTCCACCTTAGCGAAACGGAATTCGATATGGAAAACCGCATCGCCAAACTCCCGGTCACACAACAGCATGTCATGCCCGCCGCTCCCATCGCAGAGCAAGACCTTACCGGATTCCACCACACTCCACTGTTGCTGACCGAGTGGGTCTTGCGGCGGAACCGCTGTCCGGTGCCAACCTTTCAAGTCAACCGAGGGCATCAGATCCTCCCAACCCGATGGATCTGTCTCTAAAGCACTCGGAACCGGCTCCGCGGATACCCATTGTCCCACCAACATGACGGTCAAAAACAATGTGACGAATTTCATTTGAGTAAACCTCTCAAAACCAGTGTGTATGGATCAACATCTATCCAACATAGTCCCTTTGAGAGTGTTGGGATGTCAAGCCTCGAAGAGCCATAAAAGAGACCATGTGTGGATCATCCCACATGTTTTCTTGACAATCCTGGCTATCTGTGGGAGAATCCACAGATAAGGATGGAGGTGATCCAAAATGGTAACGTTCACTTCCGGGGAACTCGAGATTATGCAGGTCCTTTGGGGGCAGGGGACTCCAATGAAGCCATCCGACATCGAGAGACTCTTTCCGCGCCCAATCAAGAATGCCGCTCTACGATCCGCGCTTCTAGTTCTCCTGGAAAAGGGACATATCACCCGCACAAAGGTTGGGAAAGCTTATTACTACCAGGCGAAAGTTCCTAAGGAAACCGTCATTGAGCGGATGGCACGAAGGATGTCTGAAATCTTCTGTGGAGGCTCTCCGGCTGCTCTGATCGCGCACCTTATCCAAACCGGAAAACTATCCGAGGAGGATATCCTTTATATAAAGGAGGTTGCCTCATCTCAATCGTCAACTGGGAATCACAAAAAGAAGAAGGGGGAATCGTCATGAATACATGTTCCCCCGCGAATGAATCCGTCACTCCAGCCTCACTCATCCAATGGATCGAGCACATCATAACCATCCTCGGCGAAGCGGGCGGTGACTGGCGCGCCCTCGCCACGCAGGGAGTGCTCGTAGTTGCGCGTGGCCACCTCGGCGGCGGCCTGGAGGATCATGGTGATCCAGCGTTGCTCGGAAGCGGCGGGATAGGTCCCTTCAATATCTTCGAGGGAGTGCCCCAGGACGCGCCGGCGTAGAATGGCGAGGAAGCAGGCCGCCAGCGAGGCCTTGCCATAACCGGTCAGTTCCTCGCCCCCATCGGGAGTCAAGGCTATTCCCCCGAAGGCTGGGTTGCGGGTGCGTGAACCATCGCCGGTCACTGCCTCGCGGAAGCCACGATCCTGCTGATCGACCATCCCCCGTCCCAGGATTCCGATAACCTCGATCTCCTGGTTGACGGCTCCCTCGAACTCGGCGGGGTTGATCCAACTGTTGTTGAAATCCCCACGCATCCCATTGTCATAGGTGATATTCACATTCAACGAGTCCCAAGTGTGGATGGGCCCCGTTTTCTTGAGTGCATAGGGATCGCGTCCACGCTTAGCGGCGATCAGGGGACCGAACTCATCCCAGTGTTCGAGCAGGTTCCTTTCACCCGTGGCGTACAAGGCCACGGGGCGAACCTTCAGATAGTGCTCGACCACATCGAGCCAGTGACAGCCCACATAGGTGAAGGGGTTTGACTTCTCCGCCCAGGCGAAGACCTCCGAAGAGACTGTCAGGGGTTCCTCCAACACGCAACGGACCCGGTTAAGGGGGCCATACTTTTCGACAGAGTGAGTCATCAGGTGACGGACAAAGGGGTCATAGCGTTTGTGCATATCGACCCCCACGATGCACTCCTTCTCGCGGGCCAGGCGGATGATCTTGTCAGCCTCCTCCAGAGTCTGACAAAGGGGTTTCTCGGTGATGACATCAGTCCCCGCCTCCAGTGCGGCCAAGATGGCGGGAGCGTGAAGGTGGTCGGGTGTCGCCACGATGAGGACATCCGGTTTTTCTTTCTCCAGGATCTCCTCCCAGACTTTCTTGCCATAGAAGACCTTGGGGACATGTCTGTCCATCATCTGGGAGACCCGTGCTTGGATCTTTCCCGC